>JAAWLQ010000001.1 GCA_022797995.1 Lachnospiraceae bacterium | reverse complement strand
CGTGAACAATAAAGCAGATGTGGTTAAAGCGGTTATCCGGATCTGAAAATTTTTCATAATGGTTCATAAGGCTGTTGAACATCCATACCATGATTGAACTGTAATCATGATATCACAAAAGTAAAGGGGCTGTCGTCCAGCCCCTTTTTTTAATGCTTTTTATCGTCTTTTTTCTTTTTCTTTATTTTTTTCTCCGCTTTTTCTGATTTATCAGATTTCTTTTCTTTTTCCTTTTTTCCCGGTTTATCATCCTTCTTTTCTTTTTTTCCGGATTTTTCGCTTTTCCTTGGTTTGTCAGCTTTCTCCGGTTTATTGTTTTTCTGCTCTTTTTCGGTTTTTTCCGGTTTCTCAATTTTTTTTGATTTCTCAGCGATTTCTGCTCTGGCGGCTGACGGAGCGTTTTCCGGCCTCCTGGGAGAGGTACCCTGGAGCTTTTCTATGTAGGCCTGCTCTTTCTCCCGATTGATGAGTTCGCGCAGAGCGCTGAGCTCATTTTCAATTTTGTCCATCTGTATCAACACTGCGTTTGTGTCATACTCTGCACAGATTTCTTCGCTGTTCAACAGAGCACGCAGTTCCTTAGCTTGCTTACTCACGTTTTTGGCCTGCTTTCGCACACCCTCGTTAAGGCTCAGAATCATATTGACATCCTCCTTTTCGTCAATTTTCTGCTTTTCTTTTATCATATGCTATTTTGGATAAGGCGTCAAGGACCATTTGGATGGATAAGCATTGACAGTATACTTCCCGCATTATAAAATAATATGGAAAACAGAATTATTGTTGGGAACAAAGTTGACAGAAAACAGCGAATTTTGCTTTAAAAAGCACAAAAAATCTTAAAAAGACAGAATAATTACAGATTTGAAATGTGTGGCGAAAGGGAGGAGGTATTTTGATGACGCGGAAAAGAGTTTCGTGTGCGGCGATGGCACTTATACTGGCGCTGATTTCCGTTCTGGGCACAGGATGCGGCAATCAGGGGCGGGCGACTAACATGAAGCCGGCGAGGACAGACGGAACCGTAGGTATCCGAAATGAGAAGATGAAAGAGCTTGACCCGGTGGAAAATATGGGGATTTACAGTGGGGACCAGATGACGCCGACTCCCGGAACTTCGGCAGGCGGCCGTCCCATGCTGATTAAGACTTCGGCTCCCATGGAGGATAATGTGGGGCAGCCGTCGGTTGAGGCGTATGCGGTGGCAGCGGATTTGAGCAATATTGATAATCTGTGGCAATATTATATGGAGGATGAAATGGCTGCCAAACTGGCGGCAAATCATTTTGTTGTCACTGAGGGAGGCGGCTATGAGTTCTTTGAAGTGTATGAGCAGAATCGCTATAAGGAGCAGGCCAGCTTTGTGACAGTTGACTCTCTGATGCACACATATCATCTTTATTTCAGCCATCTGTTGAAAAATGTAGAGAGAAGCCGGCTGGCGGACAGCCTTGCGCAGTTGAGCAGAAGAATGCTTGACAACAGCGCCGCCCAATACGATCAGTTGAGCGGAAGCGAGTGGGAAGAAGCGGCGAAACGGAATGTGGCGTTTTTTGCCGTTGGAGCAAAGCTTCTCGACGACAGCACGCAGATACCGGTCTATGCGGAGGATATTGTCCGGTATGAGCTGGACTGCATCAGCCAGGCAAATGGCATAGAAACATCTCTGATAACGGGAAATTTCGAGGATTATTCCCAGTATGTGCCCCGGGGGTATTATGAGGGCGATGCAGGGCTGGAGCGGTATTTCAGGGCTATGATGTGGTATGGAAGAATCCATTTTAAGCAGGAAGAGGAGGACCTGGACAGAAGCGCGCTGCTGATAACGAAAGCACTTTCCGAGGATACGGAAAGCTATGGATTGTGGGAGGCCATCTATGCGGTGACGTCGTTCTTCGCAGGGGCAAGCGATGACTTGGGCGTGTGCGAGTATAAAGAGGTAATGGAGCAGGCTTATGGGGACGGATTCAATGTGAGTGACCTGGCGGGAAATGCGGGAGCTTTTGAACAGTTCCATGCAATGACGGGTACTCTGAAGACGCCGCTGATCAATTCCCTTCCTATTAAAGACGGGGAGGACAATACGATTCCCGGCTTCCGGTTTATGGGACAGCGCTTTACCATTGATGCCGCTGTGATGCAGGAGCTGATTTACAGCAATGTAGGTGAAAATGGCGGGGGAGGAACGCGTATGCTTCCGGATACGCTGGATGTGCCGGCGGCGCTGGGCAGTGATCTGGCTCTCCGTATGCTGACAGAAAAGGGAGCAACGGATTATGCCGGATATTCGGAGAATATGAGCTGGCTGAGAAACGGACTTTCCATGGAGAATACCGCTTTATGGTCGGCAAGCCTGTATGCCAGCTGGCTGAATACCCTTCGGCCGCTGCTGACACCAAAGGGAGAAGGATATCCTGTATTCATGCAGAGCGAGGAATGGCTGAAAAAGGACTTGGAATGTTTTGCCGGAAGCTTTGCGGAATTGAAGCATGATACGATTCTGTATTCCAAACAGGTGATGGCGGAGATGGGCGGCGATTATAACGAACAGACTCCGGATGACAGAGGTTATGTGGAGCCGGAACCTCTGGTATATGCCAGATTTGTGAATCTGGCCAGTCAGACGGCGGAAGGTCTGAAAGGATATGGAATGCTGGATCCGGCAGATGAGGAGAATTTGTCCCGTCTGACGGAGATTGCGGCACGGTTACAGACCATTTCCGAAAAGGAGTTGCGGGAAGAGCTTCTGACGGATGACGAATTTGAATTTATTAAGACCTATGGAGGCAATCTGGAGCATTTCTGGCGTGAGGCCCTGAGCGATGTGAGCAACGGTGAGAGGATTTTTGCCGTCGAGGAATATCCGGCAGCCATTGTGGCGGATATCGCCACTGACCCTAACGGACAGGTCCTGGAGGTAGCTACGGGAAATCCGGCGACTATCTATGTGGTGGTAAAGGTTGACGGCAAGGTGAAGATTGCATCGGGCAGCGTGTATTCTTTCTATCAGTTTGCATGGCCGCTGAACGACCGGCTGACGGATTCCAAATGGCGCTGGATGATGGGCTTGCAGGCCGATGAAAACGGCTACTATAATCGGGATGAAAAACCGGTTCAAAAGCCGGATTGGACCCGCAGTTATCGGTATACTTATGAGTGGGAATGAGAAGCTGAAAAAAATCTGGAAAAGAGTGTTGATAACCATAATGGCGTTGGCAGGTACCGGCGCCATTTTGGCTGTTTTGTGGTACAATGGAGCTTTTCTGCCGGGCTGGATTGACTGGAATGACAGATTAATTCAGCAGGGAGAATATGAGGTATTGCTGGACCACAGGACTGTAAGGGTGACATATGACAATAGTGTCATATGGACATCTCCCAGGGGAGTGAAGGTGCAGGACGTTCTGTCCTGTGATGCGGACAATGATGGCAGAGAAGAGCTGATATTGCTCTGCTGGAAGATAGGCCGATACGGGAAATACAGGCCCATCTGGGTAGAGAAGGATGAGAAGAAATGGTCCCAGCATATTTTTGTGTATGATTATAATGGGGATAAGATTGTGCCCCAGTGGATGTCTTCCTATATCGGCGAGGATGTGGCGGAATTGTCTTTCAATGGGAAGGAGGCTCCTTTTGGCCGCCTGTTTTTGGAAAATACAGATGGCAAAATGAGTAGATGGGTATGGGACTCCTGGGGATTCGCCAGGGAGGAGACGGATGTGTCCTTTGTGGTGTTCGGGGATAATCTGATTCATGAGCCCATTTACCGGTATGGGCTGGGAAATGGCGGGAATTTTGATTTCCTCTTTGAAAATGTCAGGGAAGTCATTGCGCAGAGCGATGTGGCGGTAATCAATCAGGAGACACCGCTGACGGACAATCCGGCCATGTATGGAGATTATCCCAGGTTCGGCACGCCGGCAGGTGTGGGGCAGGCCATTGCGGATACGGGCTTTGAAGTAGTAACCTGTGCCACCAATCATGCGTTGGATCGGGGTGCGGAAGGTGTTGATTTCACGAAGGCGTATTTTGAAGAACGGAATGTGATATGTCTGGGTATTCAGTCCGAAGAGGAGAGAGAAGCACAGCCTTACAGGATAGTCACGCGAAAGGGTATCCGATTTGCCCTGTTCAACTATACTTACGGCACCAACGGCATCCGATTGCCGGATTCAAATCCATATATGGTCCATCTGCTGGAGAACGAGGCGGAAATCAGAGCGGATATCGGGAAAGCGAGGGCCGAGGCCGACTGTGTGATCGTCTTTGCACACTGGGGGACGGAATACGCGGAGGAACCGGATGACTTTCAGCGGAAGTGGGCGGATGTTTTTCTGGACTGCGGGGTGGACGTGGTGGTGGGCGCTCATCCTCATGTGCTCCAGCCTGCAGAGGTGCTGGAAGGTGCGGACGGCCATGAGATGCTGATTTTTTATTCCATTGGAAACTATATCAGCGCCCAGTCGGAGAAATCCTGTGTCAAGGGAGGCATGGCCAGTTTTACAGTCTCTCTTACGTCTGAAGGGTATCGAGTGTCAGAGTATGCGTTGCAGCCATTGACCATTACCTGGCAGGAGGGCGGGAAGTATTCGGTGGATTTCGGAGAGGAATTGGAGATGCAGAGGGTTCAGTAAACTTCCATGCAGAAATGAGATGGGTCCCGAAACCATGGGAGGGACAGTGAACGGAACAGTGGGGAGTAACAGTGAGCAGGAAGAAGAGGATATTGCCGGCTGCCATAGCCGTATGTTTCATACTGGGAGCAGGATTTGCATACCTGGTATATGACGGATACATCCATGTAAACGGGCCGGCGGCAGGGAAGCCGGGAATTTCAGTGGACCTTCTGGCAGTATACCAACAGGGGAAGACTGAAGGGCTTTTCCGGTGTGGAGAAATTTGTGGATCTGAATGTATTTTATGGGAATGAGGGCGACTGGCAGGAGTTCCTGGACCCTCATTCTCCGTAATGCGTCCACATACGCAGAAAAAGGCAGATTATAACTATGAAATGTGAGGAGGAAATCAATGGAATTACGAATATCAAGTATCCCTATAATGCTTGAATATTTATCGGAAACAGGTGCAGAACCCGCCAATAGGGCTGTGTTACAAAAAATTTTTGATCATGAAGATTATCAGTTCGAAGCGAGGCGATACGGTTTATCCTCTGTGGAACCACTTATCTCTTATTTTTCGCACCTTAAAAACGTCGAGGGGAAGGATATTCCTGATTTAAGCAAGGAACGAAAAAGTGCCTTAAGAGATAAACATAATCTGTGGTTAGATTGTGCATCCAATCCACAAAAATACTACACTCGGTATGAAAAAGTTAAACATATTCTTTGCGAGAACAATATTCAAAATCTACAGCATAAGCTCTCTGCTGCATTTCCAGATGGAGCAGCCATAAATGACTCCAGTATTATAGTAACGCTAAGTTTTGGACCTTCCTTTGGATATGTTTATGAGAATGCTTTGCATTTAGACTTGTTTGGTATTGAAGATATCTGCACAATTGAAGAGCTGCCGTACATTATTCTTCATGAGATGCACCATCTACAGGTGCAAAAACTTACTGGCAGTTATCATTCCTTTACCCGGAAATTCAGTTTACTGGATAACTACATATTTAGATTTAGCGGCGAAGGCCTGGCTATTAAGTTTTGCAATAATGCCGAAGGCGTCATATCCAGGAGAATAGATAGTCATTTGAATGCCAATATAGGTATTCCTGCAATGGCAATCCTTAACAATCATTTTGAGGAGCATTTCAATCTTTTCAATGATACCATTAAGAGGATAAAACAAAATTCCATTACTGCCAGTGAAATTGAGGAACAGTTCAGATCCTATTGGTGGAATCCTCAGCTTTATAAAGACGAGACTACATTTCTAACGCAAACACCGATATACAGTTTCGGGAATGAGATTTTTGGCTGTATTTTTGATGCTTTTGGAATGGAAATACTGTTTGAATGTTTTTATAATCCCGCCAGAGTTATAGGATATTTTAATAAGACAAACTGTGGGTATATTATTTCGGACACATAATCTCTGCCCCTCATTCCCAATTTACCTGTTCTTCAGGAATGCAATCTTCTATCGGCATTTCCATGCCTTTGATAATGGATTCTGTCATTCCGCTGATTGAATTCAAGAACAGAGTTTCCTGTATTCTTGCGTTGGTGATATTTATAGCTGACATTGTAAAATTTTCCTTTACATTTCCTTTTAGCTTTATTTTTTAATCCTTAAGTTGCCTGTTTGTAATATTATGGAATATCAAAATTTTTAATGTCTTTATTATGTGGTACATTAATGCGTATGTCAAGGGTGAAAGAAACTTTTCAGGGTTTTCATTCCAGTACGGATTGACAAAAATGTCGTTATACATTAATATATAATTAATGTTATATAACAATAATTATTGAAAAAAGGAAAAAGCGATGCCTCCAAAACCTAAAATAACAAGAGATATGGTGATTGCCGCCGCATTTGAGGTTGCACGTAATGCGGGTGCAGAAAATATCAATGCAAGGACAGTATCAAAAAAGCTGAACTGTTCTACACAGCCCGTTATGTACCATTTTGCAACGATTGAAGAATTAAAAAAAGCAGCTTATAAGAAAGCCGATGAATATCACACACAATATCTGATGAATATCCCGGACACACAAGAAAGTGTGATGCTTGGGATTGGGTTAAATTATATCCGCTTTGCGGTGGAAGAACCCGACTTGTTCCGCTTTCTGTTTCAATCGGGTTTTATAGTTGAAAATACTATACTGGAAATGATTGACTCTCCGGAACTTGTACCAGTTATTTCCGCAATGCAGGAAGAAATGGATATGAGTATAGAGCAGACAAAGGAAATCTTTATGACACTTGCGATGTTTGTTCATGGATATGCCAGTATGATTGCCAACAACTCTTTGGAGTATGATGAGAAACTTATAGCGACGTATCTGGAGCGGGTATACACAGGTGCAGTATTAGCAATTACCAGGGAGGAAGCAACATGAGTTATTCCATTAAAAGCCATTCCATTAAAAAAGATAAAAGCACTGTTTTCACGGTCATCGGTCTTATCGCAATGATTTTATTGACTATGACAAAAGTGGTACCGTCATCACAGATAGCCGGATACGGTGTGTTTGTAGGGATAGCGTTCTTTTTTATCGTAGAAGCTTTGGCGAAAACAAAGGACGCTGATTCGGGACTGCGTTTCAAGACGATTCTTGTAGATATTAAGAAACCAGGTGTTCTTCTTTGGACATTGTTGCCGATTGTGAGCGTTATTGCAACACAGATTGTGGGAAATCTGATTTTCAGCGGGGATTTCGTCTCCCATGTGCTGGGACGGACGAGCTCCCTGCTGTCCTTCGATAAGATACCGTTGTTGATCGGTCAGGTAATCATTGGGGCATTAGGAGAAGAAATTGCGTTTCGCGGCTTCTTCGCTGGCAAAGCCATGAAAATATTTCCATTCTGGCTCTGTGCCGTGGTTTCGTCCATGGTTTTTGCCGCAGGGCATATTGCGGCAGGAGATGTTGGGCTTGTGGCTTATGATGTGGCTACAATCTTTATCGACAGTATCATCTATACGATTGTTTATCGTAAATCCGGCAACTGCCTGATCAGTACTATTTCTCATATTATCAGCAATGGAACCGGGATTGCTACCACGTTTCTCTTTTTTTAGATTTATAACTGTGCGGTTTCCTGTATAGAACTGCCCTGTCCATAAAATGTGCGGACAGGGCAATTGGCAGGTAAATGCTCGGGAAGTTCAGATCCGTCTTCTGCTCTGGGCGGCCGGATATTCGTTGCTATTTTGTTTCTCTGACGTACAATTTGTCCC
Source organism: Lachnospiraceae bacterium (assembly GCA_022797995.1). Lineage (GTDB taxonomy): Bacteria > Bacillota > Clostridia > Lachnospirales > Lachnospiraceae > Acetatifactor. Next base: position 47,742 of record JAAWLQ010000001.1, on the reverse strand, counting down.
TTCCATTCCCATAATTGACAATATCCCTGAGATAACGGTATCCATACTTTTCATACAGACCTGTATGTTCGGATGGGATATAGGTTCTGTCAAATCCCTTTTCTTTCGCATATGCATTGGCAAAATCAATCAACTTTTCGCTAATCCTGTATCCACGATACTCCTCGGTTACGAAGACACTTGACACCCATGGATATATTTCCGGCAACGGATAATAGTCTGTCTTCATGATTGAAGCCATCCCCACAATCTGACCATTCACCATTGCTGCAAACGGAGTTTCCCAATCAGTAAATTCCCATGTCCGAAGCACCTCTGACATGTGCTCTTTTACCTCTTCCCATGAGAAATTCTCCACAAAGCGGATGAGTTTTTCAGCCAGGTCCGTGTCTTTGTCTACCTTTTTTATCTCCAATGCATCTATATTGAAGTCATTTTTTATGAACCCAAAGTGCCGTTCTACTTTTTCAGTAGTTTCCCTGACAGTACTTTTGCAGGTTCTTTCGATCCAATAATAGTTGCTGCCCCTGATATCCTGACACCTTTTCTCGTTGAGACTCCTCAAGGTTGCGTTACAGACGGCCTTTGCTTTCTCCGTGTCAAATGCACTGTTGATAAAGTTGCTGAATCCCTGATGGTCGGGGCGGTTACAGTAATCCTCCACCAAATTGGAAGGCTCCTTTATCAGGAAGACTATCCGGGAGGGGTCTGTGAATTTCTCAGCTTCTTCCACTGTCAGATGGCAGTCACACAATACAATCTGGTTCCGGGAGAGACGAATCAAATCCAACAGGACAAAGTCCAGCTGCTCTCTTGTGTTATCAATCAGCCATTTTTTGTATTCCTCCACAGGTCGTCCAAAAAATTCATCCGCATCCTGAAACACTTTATTCATTGCCGGCTGAAAAGCAGGATCTGAAATCTTTTGATGCTCTGCAAACTGTTCGTCAATATCATAGACGATTAAGTTGTGTCGTCTGGCCAGCTCCCGTGAAATCGTTGTCTTCCCGCCGCAGGGTGTTCCTGTTATAAAGTACACATTTTTAAGATATTCTTTTATTACATTATCCTGAAATATCATTATACAATCTCCTTGATTAAATAGTTTATGGTATTTTGCCTGTACATAAAACTATTTAACGCAGTTTTATGTACTTAGATATTTCTCAGCCGTAAGAATGCCACCATATTTCTTACCTCCATTTCTTCAAAGTCTATTTCTATAATAGAATTTTGATAATAGAATCAACAGGCAGATTTTATTATCATAATTATATAATATCATATTAAGCGCAGTTATTCCATTCATATTATGATATAATGACCTTATTATAGGAACCGCTTCGCGAACCCTATATTTAAAAGGCTATTCTCGGCAGAAAACGGCCGGATATTTTAGGGTACATTATTTAAGTATTCTGAAAGATGAACTTCCTGAAAGGGCGGAGGATAAATGGAAAAGAGCGCCAACAGAGCTGGAATACTGACAAGACTTCTGGCATTTACGGCCGGTATATTTGTGCTTATAGTCATGGGCGCAGGGCTAAGCGGCTGTGCGGAGAAGGGAGGAGCGACGGCAGAAGCACTTTTGGATTCAGAATCTTCGGCAGTTACAGCTTCGGGTTCTGCCGTTGACATGTCGGGGCAAAATGCTTTGGAGGAAATGCAGTCAGGGTCAGACCAGTCGTCTGGGATGGTTGATGCACAGGAGGCCGTTCAGGCTCCGGACACCCTGGAAGTGCACTTCCTTGACGTGGGCCAGGGAGACTCCACTTTGATCATCTGCGGTGACGAGGCCATGCTGATCGATGCGGGAGATAATGATCAGGGTACGAAGATACAGAACTATCTCCGGAATCAGGGTGTGGAATCTCTGAAATATGTAATCTGCACCCACCCGGATGAAGATCATATCGGCGGCATGGATGTCATTCTCTATAAATTTGACTGTGAAACCATACTGATGACGGATGAGGAGAAGGATACTAACACCTACCGTGATGTGGTGGATACCATGGAAAACAGGGGATATCAGCGGACCCTGCCTGTGACAGGGCAGCAGTATTCGCTGGGGGATGCGATGTTTACCGTTGTAGGCCCTGTATCCATGAGCAGCGACAGCAATAATAATTCTATTGCGATTCTACTGGAGCATGGAACTCAGAAGTTCCTGTTCACAGGTGATGCGGAAGAGGATGAGGAAGCGGAAATTCTTGCGGAGGCTGCCGCCGCCGGAATATCACTTGATGTGGATGTCTATAAGGCAGGACACCATGGCAGCAGAACTTCTTCTTCGGAGGCTCTGCTGGATGCAGTATCTCCTACATATATAGTGATCAGCTGCGGAGAAGGGAACAGCTATGGACATCCCAATGCGGAGACGCTGAATCACTTTCGAGCCAGAGGGATCAGCATTTTCAGAACAGATGAACAGGGAAGTGTAATGCTTGTCAGTGATGGAGAGCATGTGACATGGAACTGCAGTCCGTCGGATACCTGGCAGGCGGGAGAGCCTGCCGGCGCTTCCGGCGAGAGAGAGGAAGTATCGTCGCAGGAACCGGCCGCGGGAGAGCTTGCCGGCGCTTCCGGCGGGAAAGAGGAAGTACAAGTGCCGCAGACGGTGGACTATATATGTAATACGAACACGAAAAAGTTCCATTATCCCGACTGCGGCAGCGTAAAGCAGATGAGTGAAAAGAATAAACTGCCCGTTAATACTACAAGAGAAGAATTGATTCAGCAGGGCTATGTCCCCTGCAAAAACTGCAATCCCTAACCCGTTATATTACTCTGCTTTTTCTCATTTTCCAGCCATTTTTCACGGACAATATTGTAAATTGCTTTCTCTATCTCCGGAGTGCCCGCGGAGGTGGTGGGGAGCAGCATGGAGCCGGCCGTTTTAGGATCTGTACAGGCTGTGTCCTGCCGATATTGATCCCGCACCTTTTTCTCTCTCAGGTTGGGGATGGACATTGGGATACCGCCCTTTAATATGGAACGATATGCGAACATTCCCGGCAGAAACATGTCGAGCGCTTCATAGACATCGATGGTGTCGGCCTCTTGGTTTCCACGTAATTTTTCTACAAAATTGTACATGGTATAGAAATCAGAGCCGCCGTGGCCGAATTTTTTCCCGACGGAATCCTGCCCCATTTCCGGAATATAGTTCTGGTTACAGATCTTGTCGTAAGCGCCGGAACAGGAATCGGCATTTATGTATATTCGCCTGTTACGATCCGGAGAAGCATCTTCCCGGGCAGATTCCATCCTCCCCTTGGAGCCATATACGCTGTACCAGATAGAATCACGATACAGGAAACCATGAATACTTTTGATGATACCCCCATTTTCCAGAGTCACCATTTCAATGCCAAATTGACCGCCCTTACAGCCATTTCGCAGATTTCGTTCTGTTTTCAGGCCTTCAAAACCGGTTACGGATACCGGACGGAGGCCGGTTATATGAATGATGGGCCCTAAGGAGTGTGTACAGTAAAAGGTGGAGTACATAGTATTGCGCCAGTGATCTTCTTCACCATATGTGATGTCGGCCCAGCAGGTTTCACAGTTGTGCACATATTCACATTCACCATATTCAAACTCTCCGATTCTGCCTTCGCGATAGAGACGGCGCATCTCATAAGGGGCAGCCAGATAGCAGTAGTTTTCCCCATAGGCATAAGTCATTCCCGTTTCTTCCACAGCTTCGACAAGTTCTACCGCTTCCTTCATAGTCTGGACGGGAAGTACTTCGGAAAAAACATGCTTTCCGGCCCGCATTGCCCGGATGGCGAAAGGCGCATGTTCGTTCGCATAATTAGCCAGTACCACCGCATCCATGTCATGCCTGATAAACTCTTCAAAATCTGTATAGTAGGCAATATCCATATTCTGATAAGTGGCTTTATGGCGATTCAGAATCTGCTCGCTTTTATCACAGATGGCAACGATATCGGCATTATCCGCATCGGCGCAGTACCTTATCATACTGGAACCACGTCCGGCGCCAAAAACTCCTATTTTTATTTTCCCAGTCATTTTTGTACCTTCCTTTTCAACGTTTTCAGGAGACTATATGGTTGTCAGCATACAGAACATGTTCTTTCTCAAGAATAGCATTCTGAATCTGGATTTACAATGGAAAATATCCTTATATATATGGATAATGGTAATATTCTTATTGACATACGGAAAATGAAAAGGTATCCTTACAGGAAAGAGAAGGTGTGGCCGGAAACAGGAAACAGGGAAAAGGGAGGGATATCATGGAGGGAAATAATATTTGTCGGTTTATACCACAGTATAACGACTATGAAACGATCCATACCATCAATTTCGTACTGGAAACACAAAGGCAGGAATATGAGAGTCTGAAAAGCAATTCGGTTTATCGTATGCATTATGTGAAGGAGGGGGAAGGCATTCTGCACACACCCGGCAGTTCCCGGCGGCTGAGGAGGGGAGATCTGTTTTTTGTCCTCCCGGCGGTCCCTTTTGCCATTGAATCCGTGGAGAACTTTCAGTATCTATACATCAGTTATATTGGTACGCGGGCCAACCGGATTATGGAGCAGCTGAAAATCAGCGGACAGAATTGTATCTTTTCCGGCTTTGAAGAAGTGGAAGCTTTCTGGATGGAGTCTTTGCAGTCAAATACGGCATTGTTTGATTTAAGGACGGAAAGCGTGCTTTTGTATACTTTTTCCGTGATGGGAATCAGATTTTTTGCAGAGGATCATAAGGAGAAAAAAACAGCAGCCACGGCGGAGACCATCAAGAAATATATTGATGATAATTTTTCGGATACTGATTTGTCACTGGAGAAGGTGGGGGAGGTTCTTTGCTACAATAAGAAATATGTATCTATGGTATTCAAAAAGAAATATAAGATCGGTATTGCGGAATATTTGAATGTTGTGAGGATACAGCATGCCTGTACATTGATAGAACAGAAGTTTACCAGTGTCAGGGATGTTGCACAGCTATGTGGGTTTAAGGATCCGCTGTACTTTTCCCGGGTGTTCAGAAGCAGAATGGGAAGGTCTCCACGGGAGCATATGTCAGATATGGTCTCAAAGTGAAAGAAATTTACAAGGGATCCAAAACAATAGAATCCACGCTTCGCGTGGATTCTACTGTCATGAATAAAAAGGCCGAATTGCAGATTCAAACTGCAATTCGGCTTTTGTGTTATGAATGATTAATCCAGATTTATGCTGTTCGAAGCCCAGCTGTTATTATTTCCATAGCTGGTATCTGTATTTACAACGGCATTGGCATATTCTTCCCGAAGACTGAACTTGGCAACCAGGCTCTTGAGCTTATCAGCCAGCTCTGAAAGTTCCTGACTGGCAGCGGCACTTTCCTCTGCGGTAGCCGAGTTGGTCTGTACCACGCTGGAAATCTGATCCACACCCAGAGTAACCTGTTCGATGGCACCGGACTGTTCTTCTGCCGCGCTGGCAATCTCATCAACCCTGGTGGAGACTGAACGGACTTCATCCACGACTTTCACCAGAGATTCGGCTGTTCTGGTTGCAATCTGTGTACCACGTGCCACAGCATCAACGGAACTTTCAATCAGTTCAGCAGTATTCTTAGACGCCACGGAGCTCTTGCTGGCCAGACTGCGTACTTCCTCGGCGACCACGGCAAAGCCTTTTCCTGCTTCACCGGCCCGGGCTGCTTCTACGGCGGCGTTCAGAGCCAGTATATTTGTCTGGAATGCGATATCTTCGATGGTCTTGATAATCTTGCTGATTTCATTGGAAGAACGGGTAATTTCTTCCATAGCTACCATCATATCATGCATCTGGCTGTTGCATTCTTCCACTTCATCCCCGGCCATACCAGACTGTTCTTTGGCCTGCAGCGCGTTGTCAGCCGTACTCTTAACCTGATGAGAAATATTAGTGATGGTGGCGGCAAGCTCTTCTACGGAAGCAGCCTGCTCGGTAGCACCCTGCGCAAGAGCCTGTGCACCATTGGATACCTGGCCGGATCCGGAAGCAACCTGATCGGCACTCTGGTTAATCTGACCTAAAGTCATGCTCAGATCACGATTCAGCTTGCGGATAGAGAGCAGCAGGCCATGGAATTCTCCCACATAGCGATCCTCTGCCTTGGTACGAATGTCGAAATTGCCATTGGCCATCTCGCTTAAGAGCATGGACGCATCAGAAATAATCGTTTCCAAAATGGTAGTCATATTTCTGAAGGAATTGGCTAATGCGCCCAGCTCATCCTTTGATTTATAATTTACTGTGATGTTAAAATTACCTTTTTCAATCTGTCCGGCAGATTTTTCCAGTTCACGAAGCGGTCTTGTGATGGAAGCTGTAAGGTATGTAGAAAGCAGTATTGTGATGACCAGTGCTCCTCCGGCCATACCCAGCTGAATGAAAACCAGCGTATCCTGCATGGAAACAGTGCTTTCGTAATCGTCCGCCGCAGATTGCTCTACAATATTACTGATTTGAATCAGATTGTTTACGGCTTCTTCTACCAGAGGCTGATACTCATCAAGCAACATATCCTGAGCGCTTGCCATATCTGTAGAGGCAATATTGATGACTTCTTCCTGCAGCTCTACAGCCTCCTTCACATTGGTAGCAAAAGAATTCAGCAGATCAGTATCGCCTGAAAAGTTCTCAAACAGCCAGGTGGCATTTTCCTCCAATGCTGTCATTTCTTTCTGCATGTCGCTTAAATATGTTTCTTTTTTTGTTTCATCCTTTTCAATTGTGATGAAGGCAAGATCCTTCACAATAATCTGTAACCCGCGGCGCATACTCATGACCTTATTGGTAACCTGATACCCGACGTGATAAAATTCGGAATACTTATCCGCATTTTGATTCAGCCCCATAATTGCGATGGAAACCGTCCCGCAGAACAGTATGATGACAAGCATGAAAGTCACCAGTAGTTTTGTCCTGATTTTCAAGTTCTTCATTTTCTTCCTCCTACACTTCGCCATAAACAATCCGGGCCCCTGATTTTGTATGGGAATACCAAGTTGTTTATAAGTTGATAGTTTTTATAGGTAAATTATAATAGATTATTGTCAATCTGTCTACTGAATTCCTCAATTCTCTTGTGGAAATCTATTGTAATAGTTCAAACGGCCTCTACCATGAAGTCAAAATTGCGTTCCTATGCAATTTCGCGGGACTTTCGGGCGCCAAAACCCATTCCCTTTGCACTTTTTGGTGCTCAGAATCAGTCTGAACGGTTCCGATAGCGCAGGCCGGATTGTTGCGGTGCGGAGGGGTAATTATTCGGGCAGAATCGTTTCAGGAAAGTCCGGTATTGGAGCCCAGAAGATTCATCATGTTCTGGTAGGCGCTCAGAGCGCCGGAACCCATGGGATAATATCCCAGTCCACTCTGGTTGTACAGACTGCGGGACATCATCTGTACCATCAGCTGGCTGGTAAGTCTGCACTGTTCACAGCAGGAGTTTGCATTCCCGGTTTGCGCCGGGGAGGCTTCGTCGGATTTTGCCGTATTCTGTGCTCCGGTATCCGATGCGGCCTTATCTACGGTTTTAGGCGCTGCCTTTCCGGAACCGGCGGCTTTCTTCATGAAATTGGCAAAACTGGGGATATTTGCCGTTCTTCTGCCTCCTTTTCTGGCATAATACTGATTTACTTCTTTTACAATGGCTTCACTGACAATCATTTTCAAGTCTCCTCTCATTCTTGTTTCCCTGCAAGAGCACAGTTACAAGGAATTCTTTCTCTATTACCTGAATATCCATACTTCCACCATATTTTTCCGCCTCTCTTTTGACATTGGACAGGCCGATGCCATGAAGACAGGGGACTTTGGAGGAAGAAGGGGGTTCTTTTGTTGTGCGGGGCAGACCGGTGCATCTGTCAAAGCGTATCTCTCCCTCGAAAGAATTTCTGACACAGATGACATAAAAGTTGCCCTTCTGCCTGCCGGAGAGATTGATATATTTCAGCCCTTCCTTCATTTTCTCACAGGCTTCCAGCGCATTCTGCAACAGATTGCTGATAATAATACCGATATCATAGACATTGTAAGCTTTGGAATTCGGACAGATGAAATCTGAACAGAAGGAAATTCCCTGCCCTGCGGCACTCTGCTGTCTGTCATTTATGATGATATCCGTGACCATGTTGCCGGTGTGGATAGCCAGGTCGAACAGATTCATATGTTCGTCCATTTTGGAAATATAGTCATCCAGTGTCTCATAACAGCCGTTTTGCGCCAGTCCTCTGATATTGGTGAGGTGATTGCGCATCTCATGTTTCATCCTGCGTATGCCGTCATAGAGCTGTTCCATATCTTCCACTCGCTTCTGCATTGCGGAAAGCTGCTGTCTGGTCAGCATATCATTGCTTCGTTCCTCCTGCAGTCCCAGGATTCTCTGACAGGCAATGATGGAAGAAAGGATACCCGCATAGAACAGAAGTACCATGACGGGTATGATGCCAATGAGACCGGGGAACTGGTCATAAAGGCGGAAAAACATTCCTTCATCGCCGATTACCATCAGATTTATGATAATCCGGACAAAGAAAATTCCTGTCACGGGTGTCAGAAGCAGGTAAAACAATTCTCTTACATGCAGTTCTATTCTGGTTTTTCGCAGCTGCCGTGCAATAATACAGAGCATAAGCAGGAAAAGGAGAAACTGCAGGAGCTCAATAAAAAGGAAGTTCCATGCCGCATTGCGGAAAACAAGCTCCGGGGTGTCCGCATTCCGCAGAAAGTATTCGGCTGAGTAGTAATCCACGCTGAGCAGTACCGTAATACTCAGACTTTGAATACAGTAAAAAAGTACGGTCAGAAGAAGTATGAGCTTCTTTTCCATGCCCAGGAAGGTGGAAAGGCCGACCAGCAGGAGAGCCACAAGGAGCATGTGCAGCCAGCCGTGGACAAAGGGAAGCATGCAGACCGGATACAGAATACTGTAAGTCAGAAAAACGATAACAGAACGCTTCTTTCCGACCATAAAGGCCCAAAAGAAACCTGCCATACAGACTGCATATAAAAGGTTTTCCGCTCCTGTGACAAGCTGATGAAACAGGATAAAGGTGGATTCACTCAATTTAATTCTCCCGAAATTGTCTTCCGCATTCTGCAACAGTTCCGGCGGCTTTCTGAACTGCCGTTATGTTTCAGAGTGACTGCTGTAAATAACGCAGGTGGGCTCTGACGAAATCAGCATATTTATATTTTGAAATCAACAGCTTATCACCGTTTTCTACAGTGACCTCCAGACGACTGTACTCTTCCACACAGGCCAGATTCACCATATAACCCTTGTGAATCCGGAAGAATTGTCCGGAGAGCTTCTGCTCCAGCGCTCCCAGCTTCCCATAATATTCCACATTTTCCTCTTTCAGATGCAGAATGATCTTGTGGCCACGACTTTCTACATAATAAATATTGTCCGGGTCGATGACTTTGCTGATACCGGCGAATTGAATGACCAGCTTCTTCTGGTCCTGCCCGGCACGGGCGAGAATCTGCGCCGCCGCCCGCTGGAAGACTTCGGCAAATTTCTCCTCATCCACAGGCTTGACCAGATACTGAAAGGCATCCACGTCAAAAGCATCGTATACATATTTTTCATGTCCGGAGACAAAAATAATGAGAGGCTGCGGGTGTGGATTCCTGTCTCTGATCCGGCGTGCGACAAGCATGCCGTTCATGGGATTCCCATCCGGACATTCACCCAGCTCGATATCCAGAAACAGCAAGTCACAGTTCGGTTCCTCTGAGAGAAGAGCATCGGCGGAATCGAGTTCCTTTATTTCACAGGGAATATTCTGTTTTCGGATCAGGGTGATGAGATAGTTTCTTATATTCGCTTCGTCATCACATATGGCAATTCTGACGATGTCCATACCTCCTGCACAAACAAAAGTGCTTTATACATTTTACTTCGTGTATCGGTCAAAAAGTGCAGAACTTGAGAGCTATTGCACAAATGGACGTTTTGACAGCGCAAGTAGACAAAAGAACAGCTTATGAATCATCGGTAAATTACAGAAAGGGAAATCAAAAAAGCAGGAATGTTAAACTCTTAAAATAAACAGTATATAACACTTGACAACAGATGCATACTGTTATATGCTGTTATACATAGGGGGGGTAAAACAAATGCGCATTATTATCAATTCTTCTCTGATGGTGCCTCTGTATGAGCAGATTACAGACCAGATTAAAACCATGATACGCAACGGAGAATTAGCGGAAAATGATATTCTGCCTTCAGTTCGGACGCTGTCGAAGGAGCTGAAAATCAGTGCTTTAACAGTGAAAAAAGCCTATGACAATCTGGAGGCGGAAGGATTCGTGGTAACCGTTCACGGAAAGGGAACCTACATAGCCGCGGCCAACGCGGAGCTGCTGCTGGAGGAACAGAAAAAGGAACTGGAAGCGGATCTGGAGATGGCGATTCAGAAGGGCAGAAGATACGGAATCAGCAAGGAAGATATCAGAAGTTTATTTGAATTGATTTTGGAGGGATGACAATGTTGAAGATGGAACATTTAAGGAAGACATACGGTACTTTTTCGTTGGACTGTACCATGGAAATCCGGCCGGGCTGCGTGACGGGTCTGGTGGGACAGAACGGTTCCGGGAAAAGTACCACATTTAAGGCGGCGCTGGGATTGATTTCCACAGAAGGCGGAACAGTGCGGGTTCTGGGGAAAACTCCGCAGGAATTTAATGTGAAAGACAGGCAGGAGCTGGGGGTGGTGCTGGCGGACTCCGGATTCAGCGGGTATCTGACTATGAAAGACATTGTGCCTATACTGGAGCATCTTTATGATAATTTTGACAAGGCATTTTTTCTGGAACAGGCTCGAAGATTTCAGCTGCCCGAGGATAAGAAATTTAAGGAATTTTCCACAGGAATGAAAGCAAAGCTGAAAGTGATTACGGCAGTTTCTCACAATGCCAGACTGCTGATCCTTGATGAACCTACCGCAGGACTGGATGTGGTGGCCAGAGATGAGGTGGTGGAACTGCTGCGGGAGTTCATGGAAAAGGAAGAAGAACGGGCGATTTTGATCAGTTCGCATATTTCCAGCGACCTGGAGACTCTGTGCGACGATTTGTATATGATACATGAGGGCAAGATTATCCTGCATGAGGATACGGATGTGCTGCTGAGCGATTATGCGCTGCTCAAGGTAAGTGAGAAGCAATATGCTGATCTGGAGAAACAGTATATTCTGCGCTATAAAAAGGAAAGCTTCGGATATAGCTGTCTGACCAACCAGGTACAGTTTTATCGGGAAAACTATCCGGCGCTTGCCATAGAGAAGGGAACTGTTGACGAAGTGATAATGATGATGATAAAGGGGGCTGCATGATGACGGGGTTATTAATAAAAGATCTGAAATTGATGATGATGCAGAGGAATGCACTGTTGATGGTCGGAGTAATAGCGGTCATGGTGGTTATGGGCGGGACGGATCCCAGTTTTGTGATTACCTATCTGACCTTTATCGGCGTAATGTATACCATGAATACACTCAGCTATGACGGAGCCGACAATGGAAATGCTTTTTTGTTTTCCCTGCCCATTACCAGAAAGGGATATGTGGTGGAAAAGTATGTGTTCGGCCTTTTGGGCGGAAGTGTTCTGTGTCTGTTCGGTGCGGCCCTGACTTGTGTGGCAAGTGCGGCGAAAGGAGCTTTTTCTGCCCCGTATATATTGGCCAATGTCTTCGTGGAATTTCCATTGATGATGATTATATTGAGCATTCTGCTTCCCATTGAATTGAAATTCGGCGCAGAAAAAGCAAGAATTATCATTGTTGTGATGACCTTCCTGATTTTTGCCATTGGAGTGGCGGTGGTGAAATCGGGGAAATCCATTCCTCTCGCTCTGACGAACTGGTTCGGTCAAATCGAGCAGAAGCCGGAGCTGGCCGCCGTGGCGGCGTTGGCGGCGGGCATTATTGTATTGGGCATTTCCTGCAGAATCAGTATTGGAATTATGAACAAGAAGGAATTTTAGAATAAAGATTTTATTCTGTATATATTGAAAATCAGGAGCCATTACGTTACAATTTGGGCAGAGAAATTTATCATTGGAGATGTGAGAGATGCCCAATTTTACAAAAATGGCCATTAAGGCGACATTTATCAAACTTCTTAATGAGAAGCCCCTGAGTCAGATTACTGTAAAGGACATTGTGGAAACCTGCGGAGTAAACAGAAATTCCTTTTACTATCATTTTCAGGATATTCCCGCTCTGATTGAGGAGATTGTGACAGAGGAGGCAGACCGGATTATCGCGCAGTATCCGTCCATCGATTCCATCGAAACCTGCCTCATGGCGGCCCTGGCATTTGCAAGGGAAAACAGACGTGCCGTTCTTCATATTTATAATTCCACCAACCGGGCAATTTATGAGCAATATCTGTGGAAGGTATGCCAGCATGTTGTGTCCACATATGGGGAAGTGGCTTTTGCGGGTAAGGAGATTGCGGAATCGGATAAGGATGTGATTATACAGTTCTACAAATGCGAATGCTTTGGCGTGGTAATCGAATGGATGAACAGTGGGATGAACAGTGACATGCCTGATCGGGTGAAACGCCTCTGTGAGCTGCGCAAGGGTCTGATGGACAAAATGATTGAACGCAGCCAGGAATCCGGAGCAGAGAGTAAAGTAAAATCAGGAACAAAGTAAAACAGCAGAACAGTATGACTCAGATAGAGGGTGCTGCGGAGCAGATACAGACACCGGACGAAATTTGTCTTTTAGACATTTTTTGCCCGGTGTCTGTTTTTTGGGCTTTTTTCTGTCAGTGTTTTAATTTTGGGCATGGGGCTGGCAATGACGATTTTCAGAAGAAAGTCCCTTTGCTATACTGGCATCATGAAGCGAGGGAATGACGCGGCGACTTTCGATCAGCAGATGACTTTACCCTTTAGTGCCGTCGCGCAGCGACTATAAATAGGAGGACCTTATCATGAAGATGCGTTCTGTAATTCCCATGAAGATTGCAAAAACCGGTTACATTGTAATGTCGGCTGTATTTTGTGCGGTCGGTCTGTTGTGTGTCATCCGACCGGACTCATCCGTACTGACGATCGGACGTCTGCTGGGAGCGGCGATGCTCCTCTTCGGCTGTATCAAGCTGGTCGGATATTTTTCCAGAGACTTATTCCGGCTGGCGTTTCAGTATGATCTGGAGTTTGGTATTCTGCTGATCATCCTTGGACTGATTGTCCTGGTTAAATCGGAAAGCATAATGAACTTTGTCTTCATTGCACTGGGGGTAGCGATTCTTGCGGACGGACTGTTTAAGATACAAATCTCTCTGGACTCCAGAAGGTTTGGAATTGACACATGGTGGATGGTATTGCTTTTTGCTGTTCTGACTGTGTTTGCAGGGTTACTGCTGGTATTCCGGCCGGTGGAGAGTGCACAGGTGCTGACAGTACTCCTTGGTATCTCGCTGCTGGCGGAGGGAGTCCTGAATCTCTGTGTGGTGATCAGCACAGTTAAGATTGTCAGACATCAGCGACCGGATACAGTGGAGATTGAATATAAAGAAGTGTGGTAGAAAAGGAAAGCAGCAAAGTAAAGCAATAAAGGGAATTGCCCGCAGACTGTAAAAATGAAAAAAGAAAGGATTGATATGAAATGCGTTTCTCAAAAACAGTGGTAAAATACCGAATCGGAATTCTCGTCCTGGCGCTTGTGCTGTCAGTGCCGGCAGTGCTGGGAATGGCAGGAACGAGAATCAATTATGACATGCTGGATTATCTGCCGGAGGATATGGACACCGTAATCGGGCAGAACGAATTGATGGATGAGTTCGGAAAAGGAGCGTTTTCCTTCCTTATCATAGAGGATATGCCGGATAAGGATGTGGCGGCGCTGAAAAAACAGATTGAACAGGTGGAACATGTGGAGACCGTAATCTGGTATGACACTTTGATGGACATTTCAGTGCCGATGGAGCTGCTGCCGGATAAAATCTACCGTGAGTTTAACACGGAACACTCCACTATGATGGCTGTTTTCTTTGACAGTGCCACATCCGCTGATATCACTATGGATGCCATTCGGGATGTTCGGGCAATCTGTGGAAAGCAATGCTATGTATCCGGTATGTCGGCACTTGTGACAGACTTGAAGGACCTTTGCGAGAAGGAGGAGCCGATTTATGTGGGAATCGCTGTGGCGCTGGCCTGTGCCGCAATGCTGGTGCTGCTGGACAGCTGGCTGGTACCCTTTGTATTTCTGGCTTCTATCGGCATCATGATTCTACTGAACCTGGGCTCCAATTTATTCCTGGGTGAGATTTCTTATATTACGAAGGCATTGTCAGCCGTATTGCAGCTGGCAGTCACCATGGACTACTCCATTTTCCTGTGGCACAGCTACAACGAACAGAGGGAGAAGAACAGTGATACCAAAGCGGCCATGGAAGCGGCTATCGGGGAGACACTGACCAGCGTTATCGGAAGCTCCATTACTACGGTTGCCGGATTTATCGCTCTGTGTTTCATGTCCTTTACCATGGGGAGGGATTTGGGCATTGTCATGGCAAAAGGCGTATTGCTGGGAGTCCTGGGCTGCGTTACCGTATTGCCGGCATTGATTCTGGTATTGGATAAACCATTGCAGAAAACCAGGCATAAATCTTTGATTCCGGATATGGGGGGCCTGGCGAAAGGCACAGTGAAAGCTTTCCCGATATTCCTGGTGATTTTCGTGCTGCTGGCGGTCCCTGCTTATTATGGGTACAGCAAAACAAATGGGGAGGTTTACTATGATATGGGGGAGTGCCTGCCCCAGGACATGGAATATGTGATTGCAAATTCTAAATTGAAGGAAGAGTTTGATATTGCATCAACCCACATGCTGTTGATTGATACAGATCTGTCTCCGAAAGAAGTGCGGAATATGGTCAGAGAAATGGAAAGCGTCGATGGCGTAAAGTACATCCTGGGCCTGGAATCTCTGGTGGGTTCCCGTATTCCGGAGGAATTTCTGCCAAAGTCCGTCACAGAGATATTGAAGAGTGACAAATGGGAACTGATGCTGATTAATTCTGAATACAAGGTTGCCAGTGACGAGGTAAACGGACAGATTAACGAGCTGAATTATATTCTGAAGAGATATGACAAAGGCGGTATGTTGATCGGGGAAGCACCCTGCATGAAGGATATGATTGAAACCACAGATCATGACTTTAAGGTGGTCAATACGGTGTCCATTCTGGCAATTTTCATTATCATTGCCCTGGTGGAGAAAAGCATTTCTCTGCCGTTCATTCTGATATCGGTGATTGAGCTGGCCATATTTATTAACCTGGGCCTGCCGCATTACCTGGGACAGAGCCTGCCTTTTATCGCCCCTATCTGTATCAGCACGATTCAGCTGGGCGCCACGGTTGATTATGCGATTCTGATGACAACCAGGTACAAGGCGGAACGCATGCAGGGCATTGACAGGAAAAAGGCTGTGGGAACCGCGCTCAGTACTTCCATTCCTTCTATTCTTGTATCCGGAATGGGATTGTTTGCGGCAACTTTCGGTGTGGCACTTTATTCGAATATCGACATTATCAGCTCCATGTGTATGCTGATGGCACGAGGAGCCGTGGTCAGTATGCTGTCGGTTATTTTCATCCTGCCGGCGCTGCTTGTACTCTGCGATGGGCTGATTTGTGTAACAACCATAGGAATGAAAGGTACGGGAAAAAGGAATAAGAAAATGGTGGAGGTAACTGTATCATGAAAAAGAGGACAGAGAAAATAATTGCTATGATGATATGCGGTGCAATGGTTTGCGGCGGAGCCGGACAGGGGATTCGGGCATTGGCGGCAGGAGAAAGCCAGGAAGCGGTAAAGGCGGCTGAAAGTACAGGGAAGACAGACCAGGCAGATCGTGCAGAGAACGAGGCAGGGAATAAAGACACGGAGAGTACAACGAAAGAGAAAGAAGCTGCGAAAGGCAAAGATACGGTAAAAACAGGCAGAGAGGCGGATATATCGAAGGAGGAGACGGTCTACATTCTGGCCGGGTCGGACGGAAGCCCAGAAAAAATCATTGTAAGCGACTGGCTGCAGAATGCCGCCGGTGCGGATACCATAAAGGACAGGTCAGAATTGACTGATGTGGAGAATGTAAAAGGAGATGAAACCTGCACAACGGGTACGGACAGCACCCAGGTCTGGGACGCGAAGGGCAAGGATATTTATTATCAGGGAAATATTGAAAAGGAACTGCCGGTGGATATAGCCGTTACCTACACGCTGGACGGGAAGAAGATCACTCCCGAAGCGCTGGCAGGAAAAAGCGGTAAGGTGACCATTCGCTTTGACTATGAAAACAGACAGTTCGAATATGTGGAAGTCGATGGTGTGAGGACGAAGATTTATGTACCTTTCGCCGTAATGACGGGAATGGTTCTGGATACGGAGGTATTCCGTAATGTGGAGGTGACCAACGGTAAGCTGATAAACGATGGCGATCGGACTGCCGTTGTGGGAGCTGCGTTTCCCGGGCTGCAGGAGAACCTGGCATTGGACAGAGAGAAACTGGATATTCCGGATTATCTGGAGATTACGGCGGATGTGGTGAATTTTGAGTCCGGGATGATAATGGCAGTAGCTTCCAGTGAGGTGTTCGGCGGCATAGACATGGAGGATAAGGATATTACAGGAGAGCTGGGAGAAGCGCTGGAACAGCTGACCGATGCTATGGGACAGCTGGAGGATGGTTCCTCACAGTTATATGACGGGCTCTGCACGCTGCTTGATAAGTCGGATGAGCTGATAAAAGGTGTGGATCGGCTGGCCGCAGGGGCAGGGGAGCTGCACAACGGCGCAGGCACGCTGGAAGAAGGGGCCGCCAGACTGCAGGAAGGCGCGGCAAAGCTGCAGACAGGACTGAATACATTGACGGCAAATAACGGGGAATTAAACGGTGGTGCGAAGCAGGTGTTTGAGACCTTGCTTTCCACTGCGCAGACCCAGCTGAAAGCAGCCGGGCTGGATGTTCCCGCCATGACCATTGACAATTATGGCGAGGTACTGAACGCCGCTATTGCCTCGCTGGATGGAGACGCAGTTTACCAGCAGGCGCTGGGCTTTGTCACCGCAGAGGTGGAGAAGAACCGTGCCCAGTTTGAAACGGCTGTCACATCAGCGGTAAAGGATGCGGTGACGGAAAAGGTGACGGCGGCCGTTACCGAGGGTGTAACGGAAAAGGTAACAGCTGCCTTCCGGGAGCAGGTTGCGGAACAGGTCATCAAAGCCGCCACCAATGGAGCCATGACAAAGGAAGACTATGATAAAGCCGTGGCGGCGGGAACGATAACAGCAGAAATGCAGGAACAGGTAAACGAAAACATCAAGATGCAGATGGAATCAGAGGCAGTCAGAGGCCAGATTTCCACCATGATAGAGAAGCAGATGCGTGAAGGCGAAGGCAAGGCCCAGGTAGAGGCCAATGTGTCCGCCACGATGGAAAGTGAGGAAATCAAACATCAGATTGCGGATACCATAGAGCTGGAGATGCAGAAGAAAATTGCAGAGGAGATGGCAGGAAGCACGGTACAGGATCAACTGAATGCGGCGTCGGAGGGAGCCAAATCAGTCATTGCATTGAAGACTTCACTGGACAGTTATGATGTGTTTTATAAAGGGCTTCAAACCTACACGGCAGGTGTGGCCGAGGCGGCGGCAGGAGCGGGAGAACTGGCAGCGGGCACAGGGGAGCTGAGAAGCGGCGCCGGGAAACTTTACGCCGGAACTTCCGAGCTCTGCGCCGGGATTCAGACCATGAAAAATTCTACGCCGGCTCTTACGGAGGGCATTACGAAGCTCAGGGACGGTGCGCTGCAACTGAAAGACGGCCTCCAGGAGTTTGATGAAGAGGGAATTCAGAAGCTGGTGGAGGCCATGGACGGAGATCTTGAGGGCCTGGTGGAAAGGCTTCGGGCAACGACGGATGCGGCGAAAGCATATCAGTCCTTTGCGGGAATCGGGGACGATATGGAGGGAAAGGTGAAGTTTGTTTACCAGATAAAGGCTGTGGAGGCCGGGACAGAATAAGGAGTAAGCTATACAGGATACATTTTTCCATCCTCAATACGAAGAATCCGGTCCGCAATATGTAAGGTAGAAGCTTTATGGGTAATCAACAGAATGCACTTCCCCTGCTGCTTCAACATGGAAATTGTACTCAATATTCCGGATTCCGAGTCAGCGTCCAGAGCGGCTGTGGGCTCGTCAAAAATATAGATGGGAGCTTTTTTCAGCAATGCGCGGGCAAGGGAGACTCTTTGCCTTTGCCCGCCTGATAACCGGTCTCCATTCTCACCGATATTCCGCCTGTAAAAAGCTTCTTCGGATGCTGCAATTCCTGCCAGCTCTGCGGCATGTTTCATTTCATCTTCTGTGGCATTGAAATCTCCATACCGGATATTATCAAATACGGTAGTGGGAAAGATATCATTATGTTCCGGAGAATACGCAATACAACTTCTCAGCAAATTCAGAGAAATATTCTTACAGTTTTGGCCGCCGATGCGGATTTCGCCCTGATAATCTATCAGCTGCATCAGAGCCTTGATCAGTGTGGATTTCCCGCTGCCGCTTTCGCCCACAATTCCGATGCATTCTCCCGGGGAGACGGTGAAGGATACATTCTTCAGGATCTGATGACTCCCGTATGCCGCACAGACATTTTCAAACGTCACATCAAAATTTTGAGGAATCTTTTCACAACTGTTGTCATCCCGTTCCGTAAGTTCGTTTTTCAGAGACATAACCGAATGAATCCTGCTAAAAGATAAGGAATGCTCACTATAACGTATAAATGCGACGGCAAAGTTCTGTGTATACATAATAAAGCAGCGACATAATTGATGAATAAACAAAACCACAGCCACGGAAAGATATCCACGGGATGCCATAACACAGGCCAGGGGCGTCAGCAAATAAATGCAGACATTCGCCACGGCATCAGAGGTCAGAACTTTCCATGTTTCCAATCGGACCGCGCCGCATTCCTTTTGATAAAGCCGTTGAGTCGCGGCTTCTATTTTATCACACATTCTGGTTTGGGCAGAATATTGCCGGATACTCATTTTCCCTTTTATAGCGTCATTGTAATTGGATGTACAGCTTTCCTTTGCCTGTAGAATTTCCAGCCGTACTCGTTTGATTCTGCGCATAAACAGAAAATTCAACAGGATAACGATCACGCCCAGCAGGAGCATAAGGAATCCGATCCGGACATCAGCCAGCAGAACGGCGGCTGTATATCCGGTTCCGACAATCAGCGGATAAATCACTCCGAAAATGTCATAAGAAACAATCTGAGCGCTCTGCTCGATATCCGTGTTGTACCGTGTAAGCAGTTGTCCCTGGCTGAACTGTTGCAGATTTTTCAGCGGTGCCCGCACCAGACTTTTGTAAAAGTCATATCTCAATTCATTTTCTGTGGAAGCCAGAAACAGGGAGAAGACACATAATCCTGCGTTGTCTATCCACGAAAGCAGCAGCAGAACAGGCAGAGAAAGGGAAAGCATTTTGACAATATCCGGAAATGATGTCCGGGGCTGCGTCAGCATCATAACGTAATTCTGCAGTCTGCCGGCAAAATATATATTGGTGGCAGTGCTGAAAAATGCGGGAAGAAAAATGCCGCATACCCATAATTTCCAGTTTCTGCAAATGTATTTCTTCATATAATAGAAAGCTTTCATATCATGCTTCCGCCTTTCTTCTGTTTTTCATTTTCTCTTCATAAAGGTTTTTATATAGTTCACAGCTCTGCAGCAGTTCTTTATGGGTCCCGAAGGCCGCTGCCTTTCCCTGATCCAGCACAAGAACTTTATGAAAACGGCAGACCTCCTCCAGATCATGCAGGATGACTAAAAGCGTTTTATCCGCGCAGTCCGAGAACAGATAGTTCCAGATGGCTCCTGCTGTGACAGAATCCAATGCCGATACCGGTTCATCAAGTAAAAAGATATCGGTATCTCTTAAAAAGGCTCTGGCCAGATTGATGCGCTGCATCTGACCATTTGATATAGACTGAACGGTAGTATTCACTTCCGTATCATATCCCTGGGGAAGCGTCTGAATAAAAGAATCCAGTCGGGCATTTTTACAGGCGGCGATGATCTCTTCTTTACTTCCGGCTGATTTCGCCACTTTAACATTGTCCATAATCGTTGCCTGAAAGAGAAAAGCCTCCTGTGTCGTCACCGTAATATGAGCTCTCATGTATTCGGGGGTAAGAGCGGTTATATCCATTTCTTTGAAATAAATCTGATTTTTCTCCGGCATATACAGTCTGCCCAGCAGTTTGAACAATGTGGTTTTGCCGCAGCCGCTCAGACCTACAACGGCAATTTTCTCCCCGGGATAGACGCTGAAATGGATATCCTGTAATATGGCAACGTCTCCATAGGAAAAGGAAAGTCCGCGGACTTCGTAAACCGGACTTCCATTTTGGACATCTGCCGGTTCTGCCTTATTTTCCGGCATGGCCTCATCCGGCAGTTCCAGAAGGGTTTGAATGCGACTTACGGCTGCTTTGGCCGGCGGCAGGAGGAGAGGGATGTTCCCGAGAATTTTCAGTCCTTCCCCGATAAAGTCCGCGCACAGAATTATGCTGGTCAATCGTCCCAATGTCATTTCGCCGCGGAAAATGAAATATGCGCTTAAAAGTAAGAGCGATATCCTGCTGATATGGCCATAGCTTCGGCCGTATTCTTCCGTCAGTTTCTCGAGCAATACACGTTTTTTGCGGGTTTTCCTGTGTTGGTCCAATTTCGCTTTGTGCTCATCCTGAAATGTCTGTTCCAGCTGGAATGCCTTAATCAGCATTGCAAATTGCAGAGAGTCGGTAAAATGAGAAAGTACTCCGGCATAGGCCTTTTTCTCCCTGCCGTGAAAGGGAGAAAGCCTGCCGGCAAAAAATATGCTGGGAATCGCATTCAGCGGTATCATACACAAAGCAATCAGAGAGAATTTCCAATTGCACCATCGAAACAGGCAGACAGGAATAAGTCCAAGACATATGGGCAGATATCCGGATTTCATCACCAATCCAATCCAACTTCTTATGCTGTCTATATCTTTGGCAATCATAGAGAGCAGATCACCGTCATCCATCCGCTCAATCGCCTGATATTGCGCGGAGCATAGTTTCATTCCGATTTTAATCTGAGCGCCGCGTGAAAATGCTGCTGAAATTTTGCCGCTGAAAAAAGTAAATGCGGCTGTTCCGGGAATATAGAGTGCCAGACTGGCGGCTATGGCAAGGACATGATACATTGTTTCTTCGTACCCTTTTTCAACCGCATCGATCACATTCCCCAGGTGCTGAGCCGCCAGAAACTGGGCGATGGCCGTACCAAGGGCGAGAAGCATTGCAAAAGCAATCTGGAAATACAGCTTTCTGCCGTAAATTTTTTTAAGAAAAAGGTTTATTTTCATACAAATTTTCCTCCGGAAAGTACATGGTACAAATAGAATGAACCATTCATTTCAATCTTTCGGTAAAAGGAAAGGTGCATTATGCACCCTTTCTTCTACCATTACCGCACCTTGCTGCTTTAGACCTGATAAGCCCTCCGAATCATTCCGAGACAAAATTCTTTGGCGACTTCCCGGGGGACAGGTTCCTCCGGAAAGGAAAGATTTGCGTTCAAGGCCCACCATGTCAGAGTATTCGTCAGAAAAAGAACATGGGACTGGATATGAGTAAGCTCCCGAATCTGTCCGGCTTTCATATACAGCCGCAGATAATCACCCAGCTCGCCAAAATAAGCCATTTTCTGCGGCCAGTATATTTCGTTTAGTTCTTCCAGCACACCTGCGTTGGTCTCGATATTGTCGAAGGCAAGGAGATAATCGGCAAACAGATCAAACAGCCCGTCCATAAGTTCGGGAAACCTTTTACGGATATTTCCGCTTTCATCCGTAACATTCAGGACGGAAGTGGACGCATGGTCCAGCACTTTTTTCAGTAATTCGATCAGCCTGGATGCCTCTATTGGCTTAATGGGCAGCGTGATATCACTGGAAAGATAGTCTTTGTCAAGCGTAGCATATATTACAAAGGAGAGGACGGCATCTTTTCCGGTAAAGGAGGAATACATGGTACCTACCGCGATTCCGGAGGCCTTCGCAATTTCTGCCATTTTTGTATTCGCATAACCCTTATTGTTAAACAGGCGTCCGGCCTCCTGATATATTTTCCGTAATCTTGTATTATTCATAATACCTTCCTCCCACAGAATAGAATGAATGATTCATTTCAATTATGCCTTTTTTATTTCTATTTGTCAATAGATATTTATTGCGGGACACTTAGATGGGACACATAGACCGGAATGATTCGGCAAAATATATACGGTAACATATACGGCAATATATAATGTATATTCGGTAATATATAAAATATACGGCAATAAATACGGCAAAATACTAAAATAAAAGTTGAAATATTGCCGAATATGAGGTATAATTTGCGGTAAGAGAAATATATTAATTACAGAAGACGAGGAGGTGCGTGCTGATGAAAACATGTAAAGAAAAAGCGGCAGAATGGGGAATTGCAGAACGCACAGTTACCTATTTCTGTAATAATAACAGAATACCGGGAGCCGTGAAGGAGGGAAAAAGCTGGAAGATTCCCGATGAGACGGAAAAACCGGCCGATAAGAGAGTAAAGTCGGGAAATAATAGAGAGCCGGGAGCCGTAACAGAGAAAAAGACGCTTCCTATCGGGATTTCCGATTATATCCGCGCGCAGTCGGAATATTATTATGTGGATAAGACCCTGCTGATTCGGGAATTTCTGGATAAGAAGCCTTTGGTGTCCCTTTTTACCAGACCGAGACGATTCGGGAAGACCCTGAATATGGACATGCTTCGGGTATTTTTCGAAATCTCCCAGGAAGATACCAGCCTCTATTTCAGGGATAAGGCTATCTGGAGCTGCGGAGAGGAGTACAGAAAGCATCAGGGACAATATCCGGTTATCTTCCTGACATTTAAGGACGTAAAGTTCGATTCCTGGGAGGCAACGCTTGATAAAATCAGAGGACTTCTCCAGGCAGAGTTCGGCAGACACCGGGAGCTTCTGGAAAGCGACAGGCTGGCCGATTATGAGAAGGAATTCTTTTCCAGGATACTGAATGGAAAATCCAATGAAGTGGAGCTTACTTCATCCTTGGAGAATCTGTCCGGAATGCTGTGCAGGCATTATGGAAGGGCGCCCATCATCATCATTGATGAATATGATACGCCCATTCAGGAGGGATATACAAAGGACTTCTATGATGAAATCACAGGCTTTATGCGTAACTTTTTCTCAGGTGCATTCAAGGATAACAGGAACTTATCCTATGGCTTTCTCACAGGGATTCTGCGGATTGCGCAGGAAAGCATTTTCAGCGGACTGAATAATCTGACAGTGAACTCTGTCATGGATGAGGAATATGACAGGTTCTTCGGATTTACCTGTGAAGAAGTGCATCGCATGATGGAATATTATGGGGTTTCCGATATGGAACCGGAGCTGAAAGAATGGTATGACGGATATCTGTTTGGCAGCACGGAAATCTATAATCCATGGTCGGTAATCAATTACATCTCCAAAGGCTGTATACCCCAGGCCTACTGGGTGAACACCGGGAAAAATGAAGTCCTTGAGGATGTGTTGAAATCGGCTACGGATGATATCACTGAAAAGCTGTACGCTCTTTTGCAGGGCGAGAGGGTGGTTGCAAGAATCGATCAGAATGTAGTGTACAGATCTCTGAGCGAGGAGCCTGCCAATATATACAGTTTGCTTCTTGTAGCCGGATATTTAATGGCCTCTCGAAAGGAACTGCAGGCCGACGGAGCTTACCTGTGTGAGGTTACGATTCCCAACAGAGAGATTGCGTCTGTATACAAAGGAGAGATTCTGACGCATTTACTGCAGATCGGAGCTATTACGCGGACGACTGCGAATAAAATCGCAGAGAGCCTTTATGCAAATGACCAGAAAAAGCTGCAGAAGGCAATCGCTGAATATATGGATAAATCTATCAGCTTTTATGACGCGGGCGCGGAAGGGTTTTACCATGGACTTACTCTGGGGCTGGTGGCTTTGATGGACAATCATTACAAAATCAGATCCAACAGAGAAGCCGGCGACGGAAGATATGATATCTGCCTCATCCCAAGAGAGAACAGATACCCGGGAATTGTCATGGAATTGAAGTGGAAAAAGGGACTGAGTGAAACCGCTTTGGACACATTGTCAGACGATGCTTTGGCGCAGATAGATGAGAAGAGATATGGGGTTGAGATGGGATATGATGGTGTGGATAAGGTCTTAAAGCTGGGAATTGCCTTTTCAGGGAAGAAGGTAATCATAAAGGCTGAATCATAAGACGGTGTGCTTTTATAAATAGTAAATTACCGGAGGAGCTGGTCACGGAGGTTTGTTTTCCGGTGAGAAAGAAGTAGCCGGAGAGCCGGTTCGGCCATAAAAAAGCCACGGGCATAGTCAGTAAAATGACAAAAAGCTCGTGGCCTTTAAAATTTTAGCCGAACATGGAAAAAGCGTCCGATTTTGTCACACCGTCCACGTGAATAAATACATCCATATAGGTGATTCCATTTTTTGTATACGTATATTCAAAGCAACCGATGATATTCTCCTGAGGCTTTTCCTTGAAATGGTTGGCCTGGAGGTATTCCATAATCAGCTTATAAGCCTTTGGAATTCTTTCAAAGGGCTGAATAAATGGTTCTTTAATCGTTATGACAGCATAATCTGCCTCCTTATTCTCTGAAAATGTTGCGCCGGGACAATCTGTGTTAAAATCATCCGGGAGCACACAGGCTGCAACATATCCGTGAAGTCCGAACCTGTTCTGCTGTTCCTGAGATATAAAAGGGAAATCCCATCCGATAAACCTGACATCCGGATACAACTTTTTAAGACCACAGCTTTCCGCCCACCTGTCCATATAACCCATGGCATCATTTTCCGGATCCGGAGAAATTATCACATAGCTGGCCATCTTAAACGGCGCTATTCTTTTAATCCTTATCTCCGAATAAATTTCACCCTGGTCGGATAAGTCTTCTCTCACGAGAGCATCAAGTTTACAGGTAAAAATCTCACACATTTCCACAAGCCTGTCCAGCTCCGGAACTACTTCATCAGATTCCCACCTCGACACAGTCTGTCTGGTTACGCTCATCCTGTCAGCAAACTGCTCCTGTGTCAGTTTTTTCTGCTTCCGCAAAAAACATATATTATTTCCTAAACTCATTTTTTCATCTCCGCTCATGTTATTATCCAACGGCCATTGGTCATTTATTATTATGCCATATGGAAGAAGAGGAATCCACCACCTGCCAGATGCTTTTTTCGGTATCTATGTAACATGGTATGTTACCTTAATCAAGGGTGTTTCTTTCAATTAGTACACACAGTCTCTTAATTATATGTTATACTCTGATAAAGGAATGGAGTTTATACTTTTTCAAATATGGAAGGTATGGAGATGAACTTTCAGGATGAAATGAAACAGATCTTTTTGCGTGTGGCAGCAGGGGAAATGGAACCGGAAGAGTGGGAAGCATGGTGGAACAGCAACAGGCTTAAGCTGGAAGAGGTCCTCAACCGAGGAGACAGAGGGCGAATGATGCCTGCTTTATGGGACGCCAACTATTATTGGATGGCAAAAACACAAAGCGGCGTAGCCTACTATTTTCATGCCCAGGGACGTCCGGTCAAAGTTTCCGGTTATTATGAAGAAAAAAGGCAGGAAGAGGAAGCCCGTGAGAGACAGAAAGCCATGGAAGGCTATTATAAGGATATCGCGTCTGCCAGACAGCAGTGGGAGACATATCTGCAGAATCATCCCATAAACACAGTCGCTTTTGATTGGAAAAGCCTGCTGGGGACACCGACCGGGCAGGTACCGGCAAAGGAGTTCCCTTACAAAAAAGCAAGGACAACAGAGCAGTGGAAAGAGTGCGGTGAGGAACTGAAGCTCCGTCTGAAAGAAAACCTGCAGGCAAAGATTGCCCCTGTGGCAAAGGCATATGGTATGAAAAAAGCAGGCCCCAAGACCTTTGTGCGGGAGAAGAACGGACTGGTATCCCGCATCCAGTTCATCGGCTATTTCAGGGGCGGCGGATACGAGGCAATGAGCTGTTATCTTTGCCCCATATATGCCATACAGCACGGTACTTTAGATTTGCCGGGCCACGTCTGCCAGGGGGAGAATTCCCAAAGGATGCAGAAAGACTGGGGAGTGATTCAGTATGGCTCGGAAGCTGTGGACGCCGCCATGGTGGAGCGCATCAACAGAAAATTTGATGACATCCTGATATTCCTGGCGGGCGGCGTACTGCCGGAATGGCAAAAGATAGACAGCCTGGAGACCTATTTTGCGAAGGAACGCCGGGATTATCTGAAGGCCACCGAAAAAGGCCCCAAAGCGCCAGGGACCGGCAGAGCAATGTGGGACCTGGATTTGGGGGAAAAGGAAGATCCATGGCGGGCGGATGCCTATCTGTTTGGCGTGTGGGATCTGCTGAACGGAAGGGAAAGGGAAGGGTATGCCAGCCTTGAGGAATGCGTGAGACACAATTCCAATTATATGGAAGACTACATGAAAGAGTTCCCGGGAGCCTACAATGACCCAAGAGACGCCATGGCGGTGATGTACCATAATGCGCAGCTGTTTCTCAGGACGAGGGAGACTTTGGATGCAGAGAACCGCAGGGATCAGATTCAGGAGACTTATGAGGAAGTATGTCGGTTCATGCGATATTATCATGGCCTGGCTAAAAAGACGGAGAGGGATTGAGTAGAGGAAACGATTCCCTGCCGGATTGGGGTATGTGAACAATTCCAGAGTTTCACCGGCGGACAGGAGGCGAAAGATGGGAAAGACAGGAAAGCCTGCATGGGCAAAGCGTATCTTAAAATTATTGGAGCAGGCAAAGACAAAAGACCCGGACTTCGCACGGTTTGGCGCCTATAGCCATAAGTATAAGGTGTCTGCGCCTGCCAGTGAGGAGACGATACAAGAATTTGAGGAGCAGGAAGGAATTCGGTTGCCGGAAGAATACAGGAATTTCCTTATGTTTGTGGGAAACGGCGGCGCAGGTCCCTATTACGGGCTTTACGGGGTGGAGACGGAGAAAAAAGAACTTCACGATTCCCAGGGCACCCGTCTGTACCGTGTTCGGGAAGAACCAGTGATCTATCCGAACATGAGCGTGGAGGAGTGGGACAGGGTGGCAGATCAGGAGAACATGCCGGGTGACGGCAGGCAAAAAGGGGAAGAGGTGTATCCGTATGTGGGAGTCCTTCCCATCGGAAGCCAGGGCTGCACCCTTATGACAGGGATTATGCTTGCGGGACCGTACCGGGGACAGGTGGTTTATTATGACGAGGATTTCTGCGGCCCGCCGTTTTTTGTGCGGGAAAAGGGATTCCTGGCATGGTATGAGAGGTGGCTGAGAGAGGTAATCGCCGGCTACAGTGACGAAGAAGTCGGATTTGGGCTGAACCTGGACGGAAATCCCGAACAGCTGATGGCGCTGTACGAGCAGACAGAAAAGCCGGAAGAGAAAATCGAGATTATTGACAGCTATTATAAATTTGAAACCTTACCGGGGAAACAGAAAACGTATTTCAAGAAAGCATGCGTCCGGGAATCCAACATGGAAGTGCGAATGAAGCTGATCAAGATGTTGGCCCGCTTCCATGTGCCGGGAATGGCGAAAGAGCTTGAAAAGCTGTGGGAATATGGAGCCTATGCAGAAGCGGTCTCTATCATTACCTATGAAGGTACCTGGGAGGTAAAGGAAGCATGGTATGAAAGGGTATTCGAGATACTGCCCAGGCTTCAAAGAGAAGGTTTTCGGGATGCCTGCCATACCATCAGTGCCGTGAAGAATTATCCCAATGTTCATGCAGGAAGGCTAAGAGAAGCTCTGGCCCGGAACGACCTGGACAGGAATGACAGAATTGCGCTTTTCCACTGCATCCGGGAATTGAAAGGGAAAGAAGAGGTATTGGAGTATTTCCTGGATTATCTGGCTAAAGTAGAGGATCCCACTCTGCTGATCTATGCCGTCTGGTGTACGGAGGGCGTGAAGGATCGACAGCTACAGGAACTCTATGTGCGACTTATGGAAAAGTACAGAACCCATGAAAACACGAAATTCGACTATAAAGGCAGTCAGATGGTCTTAAAAGGCGGTGCCTGTATGGGAGCCAGCAGGCCGGAGGGACAGCTTACAAGCAACCTGATGCGACAGTTTGATTACTTTGGTCTGGATTACCGGGGAGGCTTTCGGCTTCTGATGGATGAGAGCAGATGGAGGGAATGGAAACGGCAGAATGGGTTTGGGGAATGGTAAAGAGTTCAGATACTGGAGAAATGAATTTGAAGAGCTGTTAAGTGAGTAAAAAATTACCCCGGAGGGAAATCAAAATGGACATAGCAAAACTGTGTGGAGAGATAAATCTGCAGACCGAAATCAAAAACAGAGTAATTCCGTTTGCGGAAAGCTTTGACTTTACAACAGTAGACAAACCGCTGAAGGATTTTTCTGCCTATGAAAAAATGGGAGAAGCCAGGACAGCGTTAAAAGAGATTCTCGGCGAAGACCAGGACAATATAAAAATGCTGACCTGTATGCTGAAGGCATCGGTAACTGCCTATGGGACTTATAAGGCGAAGGGAATCAGCGATGAAATTTATTATGCCACGATGAAATGCTATTCCCGCTTTATTGAGGAGACGTACAAAAGGACAGGCAGGTATTACTTTGACAGAGACTGGTGGACTACCCGCCAGGCGGGCTGTCATTTATTCAGAATTGATGCATTAGAATATGAAATAGTACGGGATGAAAAGGAAATAACCATCGAGATTCATATTCCTTCGGATGCTGATTTTTCATCATCTGCTGTGGACCGGTCCCTGGAAATTGCGAAAAAGTTTTTCAGTACATATTATCCGGAAACTGAGGGTGCAGAATATTGCTGTGAATCCTGGCTTCTTGACCATCAGCTGCAGGGAATGCTGAGGGAAGATGCCCATATTGTCAGCTTCCAAAAGCGTTTTGAAATATTCGACAAAGGCGAGAGCAGAACAGACTTTATCGAGTGGGTCTTTGGCAGGAACTCCGCAGATACGGATTATGCGGAGTTCCCTGAAAATACATCCCTGCAGAGGAAGCTGAAAAAGCATATTCTCGCAGACGGAGTCATCAGAAATGCACATGGAAAAATTTACTGTTGGAATTGAATTATAAAACAGGGAATGAACACAGCTGCCACAATTATCAAATATATGCTATAGGCGGCAGTCGGCGGGGAGACCTCCCCATGCCGACTTGCCGTGAAAAATGCGGAAGTCAGCATGCCAGAAAATCAAGAATCATCGAATTCAGTTCCTTTGCCTGTTCTCCGACAAAATGCGGGCGGTGTCCTCCGCCTTTTACCTCATATACCCTTGCAGATGGAACTTTTTCCTTAAGCTCCGCACAGGTACCAAAAGGGTCATTTTCACCGTTTATAAAAAACGCCGGACATTTTATGGCCGCCCATTCCTCATCAGTCAGGCTTGGATGCATTTTCCAATCTGCGACCGTCATCCTCAGGTAAGTCTGCCAGTCACCCCTGTGAGCTTCCTTGTGTCTTACTTTCATGTCCTCAATAAATTTGGTATCGTTCTTTTCCAAAAGGCTTTCCGGCAGAAAACTGTCTGCGCTTTCCGCCCTTGGATAAGCTCCCCCGCCGACCGTGACAAGGCTTTTCACCTTCTCAGGATACTTTGCAGCCATATAGCAGCCCACATATGCGCCACAGCTGTAGCCAAACAAATGCGCAGCCGGAATCCCCAGAGCGTCCATAAAATCCGCCATGTCATCTGCGATCATGCGGCTGTTCCATTCCAGGCTGTCACACATGGTTCTGCCGTGGCCTCTGAAATCAGGGAAAAGGCAGCGGTAACTTCCTGAAAACGGCTGAATCTGGGCAGCGAAAGCCAGCAGCCCCCTGCTGAAATGGCTGTGGAGGAACAGCAACGCTTCCCCCCTGCCGAATTCCTCATAAAACATGTTAAGATTATTCACTTCAATATAAGGCATCCTTTTTCCTCCATCATACAATTCTCACAATATTTTCTGTCAATCTGACCGCAAGGAACGAAGTGCTGTAAGCTCCCTGCTTTCATCATTTATAATTATCTTCTATACTGCATCTCTTGTGTGAAAGTCTCTCTTATTTCATTTCCCTCTCATAAATCCCCCGCACCATATCTTCAATATCGGGAGCCTTGATGACAAAGTCATTAATTCTGTAATACTCGCTGACCATCCCCACCAGCTGTGCCGTTGTGATTTCAGAAGGCGGATAACTGACGGTCAGGCGGTGGTCCTTATCCTCTATGACCTTCAGATGCCGGTGGGGCAGCTCTGCCGCCATATCCGTATTCTTCTCGGCATAGGTAAATTCAGCCACGGAAGTGGTGGTATATTTCTGCTTGAAGCTTTCGATTGCTCCATCAAAAAGAATACTGCCCTTAGATAAGATAATGATCCTTTTGCATACGCTGTCCAGGTCCTTCATATCATGGGAAGTCAAGATGGTAGTCATCCCTGACTGACGGTTCCGCTCCCGGATGAATTCCCGTATCTGCTGTTTGGCCAGTACGTCAAGCCCGATGGTGGGCTCGTCCAGATACAGAATGGACGGATCATGCAACAGGGCCAGAGCCACCTCCGCCTTCATCCGCTGGCCAAGGCTCAGCTGTCTGACAGGCGTATGGCAGAAATCCTGCATGTGCAGCATCTCCACAAACATATCCACATTTTTCTGAAACTGACAAGAGTCAATCCGATATATTTCCTTATTCAGCTCGAAACTGTCTATCATGGACAAGTCCCAGTTCAGCCTGGAACGCTGACCGAAGACAGCACCTATATTGCGGGCATTCTTTTCCCTTTTCAGATAGGGACAGATACCGGAGACAGTAATTTCCCCGTAAGTAGGAAATAATATGCCGGACACCATCTTCAGCGTCGTGGACTTTCCGGCGCCGTTTTCTCCGATAAATCCCACCAGTTCCCCTTCTTCGATGGAAAAAGAAATGTCCCTTACGGCCTGTACGGTTTTGGTCTCCGGGCAGAAAATATTTTTCAGCACATTTTTTGCCCCCGGCCGCTGTACAATGACTTTATAATTTTTTGAAACATGATCTACCTGAATCAATGGCATAATAAAACCTCCATCCTCTCATGAACCGCTGCTTTTGTACTGCCTGGCGCTTCTGTTGAAAAACAGGCAGGAAATCATAAAAAACAATATGGAAACCACAGGGCACCATGGGGCCATACTTTTCCAATATCCTGTATCGCTTTTGCCCAACAATGCCTGCAGCGGATAGAAATTAATGAACCCATAGGGGACCAGCACCGTGGCAATGAGCTGAAATGCCTTCGGAAAGATGGTCAAAGGGTAATAGGACACTTCCCTGAAAAAGAACATGATGTTGAACATTGCGGTTATTTTGGTCACAAGGAAAGCAGAGCCGCTTACAATCAGGAAAAGGCCCCCATATATCAGGCTTCCGAACAGGATAATCCACAGAATTCTGACAAGCAGCCAGAATGTGACCGGAATTTCAAGTGCATGGAAGCAGATGCCCATTACAATAGCGGAGAGCGTCAAATGGGCGATATAGTTACAGATAAAGCTGCTGCTGAGCAGATAGGGCAATACCTTTACGGGCTTCACAAGGACGTCGTCAAAAGCGCCTTTCCAGATCTGCCCCGGCAGGTTGTTCATAATATTGAAGAAAAAAGTGCCCGCAACTCCATAGGCAAACAGGCTGAAAGAATAGAGCAGCATTACCTCGTAGGCATTCCAGCCGTTCATATTGTCGAAGGCGGAAATCATGACCCACATGAGCAAAAACGCCACCGAATAATCCAAAGCCTGGGATATGCAGTTAATCAGAAACGAAAAGCGGTACGACAGCATGGCCTTGACTGCTTTTCTGGTAAACACAGTAGTCAGCCGCAGATACCAGATCACTTCTCTCAAAGCGCTCACCCTCCCTGTATCATAATTTTGGTCCTGCCCCTGTGCCAGATCAGAGTCACCGCACAGAATAAAGCAGTAATCCAGAAAAGCTGCATGGCAAGGACAAATAAGGTTTCCTCATGGCTCTTTGTGTTCAGCAAAATAGCGATGGGCTCAAAGACAATATACCGGAAGGGCAGGAAATCAGATATTGCTTTCAAACCCTGGGGGAAGAACCACAGAGGAACCAGAGCCCCGGAAAATAAATTTAATAAAACGCTGTTGATGTTTTTCAGGAAAAAAGAATTCCGAAGCCATATCACACTGGAGCCAAACAGGAAATTATACAAAAAGTTAATCAGAATCCCCATTATGACGGAAAAAAGATAGAGTATGAAATTGGAAAATCTGATGTCCGGATGGAAACCGAAAAACAGCATGGCCGCCAATACGGAGGGCACAATTCCATAGACTGTCAGGAAGATATTTTTCGTCACCGAGTTGATAAACATGTATTTTTTCAGCCCTATGGGCAACAGCAGGTTGGACGATATGGAGCCGTCCAGTACGCTGCTGTTCAGATCATTCATAACCGAGGTATTCGTAATCCCCTGGGTAAAGCTGGAAAGAATGCTGTAGACAATCATGTCGTTCAGAACGATACCGTTTATGGCCCCTCCGCCGGTGCCGTAAAGTCCTTTCCAGAGAGATACTTTCAACACAATACTGAAAAAGGAATACAGCGTGTTGACAATATAGTCAAAGCGAAATACGGATTTTTCCTTAAATGATACGGATAAAATTTTCTTAAAAAGTCCCATGTCAGTCCTCTGTCTCCGCCGAATCTGTATCCAGAATGAAATTCTCCGAATTCAGGTTACAATACCGCCGGCCCTTTTGCGCCGTGAATTTCAGGACACAATAGTCAGGGTCAGTCACGCCCTGTTTATAATACATAGTATCCCCATCATGCCAAAGCGCCTTCTTCAATTCTATATCCTGCGAAACCTCCATCCGTCCCACCAGCATAATTCCCTCATAGTGAAACCCCTTGTGGTAGAAATAAAGGCATGCCTTTGGGTTTTTCATATATTGCTGGGAACGCATGGCGGAAGTGTTGCAGGAAAAGTAGAAACAATTTCCCTCGATTTTCTGTGGTGCAAATACTGCCTTGATATTCGGAAATCCATTCTCATCCACAGATCCGATAAATGCGGTCTTCTGTTTCAGGGCGAATTCTTTAATGTATTCCTGTGTAATCATAGTGTGGCCTCCTATTCCAGTTCCGCCGTCTTCCAAACGATGCCCCACCAAGGGAAGAATTCCCGGCCGCGTTAGCGTCCGTTAATTCTTCCAGGCATCGTTCGGAAGGACGGCTGTCCCAGTCGCTGCGCGACGGCACTAAATATGGTTGTCTTCAAACTGCGTCAGGGTATCCAGAATACGGGCCAGATATCCTTCAAATTCTTCCCGCTCCCTATCCGAAAATCCCTGATAGAAAAGATGGTTCATCTGCTGCGATACCTGCTCGTATTTTTCCTGCAAAGCCTTCGCATATTCTGTGAGGGATATGATGGTCTGACGGCGGTTGGCCGGATTAATATTTCTAGCCAGAATACCCTTCTGTACCATTCCGTCCACGATAATGGAAACCGTGTTTTTGGCAAGAGAAGTCTTCTGACTGATTTCACTGACAGTCAGATTATCCTCCTTCCACAGGACAAATAAAATCCGTCCCTGCCCGCTGCTGATCTCGATTCCATTTTCTGCTAACAGCTTCTCGAAAATCCTGGCTTGCAGGTGCTTTATCCGGGTAATATAAAAACCGCCTCTTGTCTCCAAACGAATCCCTCGCTTCCGAACCTTTTTACAAAAACTATCTGCGCATAAGTTCCTGTTAGAACGTTTCTATATAGAACAATTAAAGAATATCATACTCCTCTGACAAAGTCAATTGTTTTTTTATATCTGGTAAGTATTGACAGATGGGGTCGATTACAGTTTTCACTCTATATGAAAACAGTATTTCTATTCTCTCCATAATGTTGTAAAGTAGTATCAGTTCAGACAGGGCACCGAACTGTTGTGGGAAATAATCAATCAGAAAGCGACGCCAGCAAATATGTGTAAATATAGGCTGTGTAAATATAGAACGTGCAGACATAAAAAATTTGACGTATGTTCCGGAATGTGGTAGTGTTATGAATAGATATGCAGCGGTTTTAAGAGAACGGACTGCAGCAGAATAAGTTTAAATGTGCAGGCAGTCGTCATCGGAAGAAACATTGCATGGCAGGTTTTGAGGGGGCAGTGACTGCGGCGAAGAGAAGGAGGACATTATGGAGACAGAAAACATGACCAACATTACGGAGGAGGCTCCTGTAGAAGAAGCGCCGACAGCAGTGGAGACATCAGAAGTCACAGAACCGGCAAATGCGCCGGAAGTACCTGCTGTGGAGGAAGCTCCGGAAGTAGTGGAAACTATGGAAGATTACAGCAAGGAGCTGGAGGCATCTTTCCGTAAGATAAGCGAAGGAGACATCCTCTCCGGCACTGTGATTCATGTAAATGAAGAAGAAGTTACCCTTGATCTGGATTATTTTGCACCCGGCGTCATCAAGGCCGCCGACCTGAGCAAGGATCCTTCTTTCTCTATTCTGGCGGATGTACATGTGGGAGATAAAATGCAGGGAACCGTGATAAAGAGAGACGACGGTGCGGGCAATATCCTGTTGTCCTGTGTGGAGGCTTCCGAAGTAATCGGCTGGGATAAGGTGAAGACATACCTGGAGGAGAAGACAGTTCTTTCTGTTAAAGTCAGTGAGACTGTGAACAAAGGCGTGATTGCTTTCGTGGAGGGAATTCGAGGATTTATTCCCGCTTCCCAGATTTCTCTGGAGTATGTGGAAGACCTGAGTACTTTTGTGGGCAAGACCGTGGATGTGCGTGTGATTACGGTAGATAAGGACAAGAAGAAGCTGGTGCTTTCTGCGAAGGACATTCTGAAAGAGAGAGAAGCGGACAGAATGAACCAGAAGATTGCCATGATGGCTCCCGGCACCGTGCTGGAAGGAAAGGTGGAGAGCCTGATGCCTTACGGTGCGTTTGTGGATCTGGGCGGCGGTTTGAGCGGTCTGGTGCACATCTCTCAGATCAGTCAGAAGCGGATTAAGAATCCTTCGGAAGTGCTGAATGTAGGTGATACCGTGAAGGTGAAGGTGCTGAATACCAATAACAACAAGATCAGCCTGAGTATGAAGGCAGTGGCGGAGAACGCGGAGCCGGATCCGGTGGAAGAGAAGCTGGCCGCGGAGTATAGTTCCGGAAAATCCGTTGGAACGTCTCTGGGCGATCTGCTAAAGGGATTAAAACTGTAAGAAAAGTATAGTGCAGATGTATTTCAGGGCTGTGGCGCCAGTGGTGAGAATCGCAGGTGCCGCGGCCCTGTTTTATGCACAGGCCCGCATATGGAAGTTTGCCGCTGAGGCGGCATGCGGGCCGCGCGGCGAGTAGTGGAGAGGGACATTCCCCTACTCGATTGCGCAGGACAATGCGTCATGCAGATGTGAAGTATACATTTGACAAATAGTGTGCTGAACATCATGATAAGATTTTGGATGATATAATCGCGTGGTAATGACAGTGGGACTTTATTGTAAAATGGGAGAAGATACATGGAAATTTACTATGTGGAAGACGACAGAGATATAGCGGAAGGGGTAAAGTCCTGTCTGGAGGCTCGGGATTTTCGCGTGACCATATTGGAGTCCGTAACCGATGCGAAACAGGTCCTGCTGAAAAGGCAGCCCGCCATGATTATTATTGACTGGAACCTGCCGGATGGAAGCGGCGATACCCTTTGCGGATGGATTCGCAGACGTTTTGGAGAGAATCTTCCCGTGCTGTTCCTGACAGTAAAGGGAGAGACTGCGGACATTGTGAATGGCTTTCAGAACGGAGCAGACGATTATGTAATCAAGCCTTTCGACCTGGAAGTGCTGTATTCCCGGATTCAGGCCATACTTCGCAGAGCAGGAAGTGCTGAAAGCAGGGAGCTGTATTGTGACAAGATTCGGCTGGACGCAGAGAAAATGGCAGTTTACCGGGAGGATGAAGAGGTATCCTTAAGCCAGCCGGAGTACCAGCTGCTTACGTATCTGATGGAACATAAAGGAAAAACGGTAACCCGGGAGAAGCTTCTGGAAAAAGTGTGGGATGTGAACGGAAATTATGTGAATGACAATACCCTGACCGTAACCATGAAGCGCCTGCGTGAGAAGCTGGGAAATCCGGCCTGTATCCGGACAGTCAGAAGCTTTGGATATCGTATGGAGGATACTTTATGACAGGGATGGTAACGGGGCTGATGATTGAGGGAGCCCTTTTCCTGACAGTTTATTTTGTGGCTAAAAGGAGAAGGCGCAAGCGGCTTGAAGAGCTGACGGTTTACCTTGAGAGTGTCAATTTGAGCGGAGAAGGAACCATCCTGCAAAGAAAAGAGGATGAATTTTCCCTGCTGGAAGACGAGATTTACAAGACGGTGACCACTTTGTACCGCACCAGAGAGACCGCGCTTGAGGCAAAGAAAAACTATGCGGAGAACCTGGAGAACATTGCGCATCAGCTGAAAACTCCGATTACGGCGGCCTCTGTGTCCTTACAGCTTTTGCGGGAGCAGGCAGAAAGGCCCGAGAATAATGCAGTACAACATAGTGTGGCTCAGTCCGGGACTACCCGGCATAATCCAATGCCGTATTACGAGAATATCCGGCATCAGCTGGAACGGCTGAATATATTGGAGGAAGCATTGCTACAGCTCTCCCGCATTGATTCCGGCACATTGAAATTGCAGCGCGTTCAGGTAGATGTTTTCACAGTTCTGACACTGGCGTCAGATATGCTCTGCGAACTGGCGGCACAGAAACGGATAACCGTGGCTGTACCTGAGGGAGAGTGTGCCATGATCCGGGGCGACATGGACTGGACGCTGGAAGCGTTCTGTAATCTGATGAAAAACTGTATGGAGCATACTCCGGAAGGTGGAACGGTTTCCTGTGAGTATTCTCAGAACCCATTATATACGGAAGTGCGGATATGGGACAACGGAGAAGGGTTTGCGGAGGAAGATCTGCCTTATCTGTTTCAGCGTTTTTACCGGGGGAAAAATGCGTCGGGAACCGGAATCGGCATTGGTCTGGCGTTGAGTAAGGCCATTGTGGAACTGCAGAACGGGACCATAACCGCCCGGAATCTGCACGGCGGCGGGGCCTGTTTTGAGATTCGATTCTACAGTCACTGAGCAGTCACTTTTCTCTGTTATACTTGAAATGAGCAGTACGGAAAACAGCGGATACAGCTGTA
Organism: Lachnospiraceae bacterium; assembly: GCA_022797995.1. GTDB lineage: Bacteria > Bacillota > Clostridia > Lachnospirales > Lachnospiraceae > Acetatifactor. The sequence goes on along the minus strand of JAAWLQ010000001.1, from coordinate 10,274 downwards.
TGACAGAGAAGACATGCAGCCTGTGCTTTCCTGAATGAAAATGTTCCCATTCTTGTTATGTCGTCCGTGGCGGCACAAACAATAGGTGAGAGTCAGGAAGCAACAGGCCAGGAAAGGCAAGGTGATGTAGTTGGAAATTTTAAAATGCGAAAAAGTAACAAAGGTATACGGCTCCAAACCCAATCAGGTAGTGGCGCTGGACGGGATTGATTTGTCTGTGGAGAAAGGGGAATTTGTGGCCATTGTAGGGGCGTCCGGCTCCGGAAAATCCACGCTCCTGCATATTCTGGGCAGTGTGGACAGGCCCACGTCGGGAAAGGTGTTCGTGGAGGGAACGGACATCTCCACCATGAACCGGACACAGTCCGCCATTTTCCGGCGGAGGAAGGTGGGGCTGATTTACCAGTTCTACAATCTGATTCCCACACTTACGGTGCGGAAAAATATTCTGATGCCATTGTTGCTGGACAAAAGGAAGGTGAATCAGACTTATTTTGAGCAGGTGGTAAATACTCTGGGAATCGGAGACAGGCTGGAGGCTCTGCCCAGTCAGCTGTCCGGCGGTCAGCAGCAGCGGGCCGCCATCGCGAGGTCTCTGATTTACCGCCCGGTCCTGTTGCTGGCGGATGAGCCCACGGGCAATCTGGACCAGAAGAATACCCGGGAAATTATCGATATGCTGAAACTGTCCAACCGAAATTTACAGCAGACCATTCTTCTGATTACTCATGACGCCCACGTGGCGCTGGAGGCGGACCGGGTGGTAACCGTGGAGGACGGACATATTGTGGGTGATGAGAGAAGAGATACAGCAGTGTGGAGCACGGCCGCCAGTGGCGAAGCAGAAGCATCCGGCGCCGGAAATGAGACGGAAGCACACAGTGCCGAAAAGGAAATGAGGTGAGGCATATGTGGAAGGATTATTCGTCAGGGTATATCAAAAATAATCGTGCCTCCGGTATCTCAGTCATGGCGGCTTCCTTCATAGCGGCGCTGTTCCTGGCCTGGCTCTGCGGCCTGTTCTATCACTTCTGGCTGGACAACATCGAGGCTGCAAAGCAGGAATTCGGAGGAGGCTGGCAGGGGCGTATTGTGGGAGATTTCAGCGCAGAAGATCTGCTGACAGTGAATCAATTTCCCAATGTGGAAAGTGCGGCTATCAATGAAGAGCTAACAGGAGAACAGGGGACGGTACTGGACATCTATTTTCAGAATAAAAGAACGGTATACAGGGATATGCTGGCACTGCTGGACAGACTGGGATTGGAAGAGAGTGCGGCGGACTATAATTACCAGCTGCTGTCGTTGTATTTCATCCGCATTCCCGGGGATACGAAGCCGCGGATGATTATGCCGCTCTATCTGGCCATTGTGGCGGTAGTCTGTTTTTCTCTGATATTGATTATCCACAATTCCTTCGCTGTGTCCATGGGGGACAGAATTCACCAGTTCGGGATTTTTTCCAGTATCGGAGCAACGCCGGGACAGATCAGAATCTGCCTGGTACAGGAGGCCCTTGTGCTATCCCTGGCGCCGATTCTGGGCGGAATACTTTCGGGAACGGCGGCCTGTTATGGGACTTTGCGGGCCATGAGCCTGATAACGGAACAGTTGGCGGGAGGAAGAGAGATTGCTTTTCAGCTGAATCCGGCGGTTCTGGCCTTTATATTTCTGCTGTCACTTTTTACGGTACTTCTCTCGGCATGGCTGCCGGCCAGGAAGCTGAGCAGGATGACGCCGCTGGAAGCCATCCGGGGAACGGGAGAGTTCCAGCTGAAAGCGGGAAAAGGACCTTTAACCCGGAAACATTCCAGACTGCTTTCCCTGCTGTTCGGGATGGAAGGAGAGCTGGCGGGAAACGCACTGCGGGCCCAGAAGAAAGCCCTGCGTACAACCAGTCTGTCTCTGACCCTTGCTTTTCTGGGCTTCCTGATTATGGAGAATACCTTTACGCTGATGGGAATCAGTACGGAACAGACTTACTTTGCAAGATATCAGGATGTCTGGGACATTATGGTGACAGTGAAGGATACGGGGATAGAAGCATTTGGAGAAACGGAGGCGCTGAAAGCGCTGCCCGGAGCGGAGGATACGGTGGTTTATCAGAAAGCGCAGGCTGTATGCAGATTGCCGGAAGGGGAGATCAGTGAGGAACTGTCAGCGCTGGGAGGGCCCCAGTCTTTTACGGGAGGCTCCGTGAGGGCAGAGGAAGGCTTTCTGTTGATTCCGGCGCCTTTGGTCATCCTGGATGACCAAAGCTTCGAGAGATACTGTGAACAGATCGGCGTGCCTGCCCGGCTGGACGGGTGCATCCTGCTGAATCAGTTCTGGGACAGTAAAAACAGTAATTTCCGGGCCAGGGAATATGTTCGCTATGTGAGAGAAGGGATAGAGACAGTAATGCTGCAGAACACCGGACAGATAACAGGGGTTGAGGATGCAGAAAACGGAATTTCCACGGCAGAGCTTCCGGTTATAGCCTGCACGATGCAGGAGCCTGTGTTGCGGGAGGAGTATGCAACAGTGGATAATTCCGAGTTGGTGCAGTTTATCTCTCTGTCTGCCTGGAAGGAGATTGCAGGACACATCGGTGGAACGCAGCGGGATACCTTTGTCCGGGTATTGGCCGAGGAGCGGACAGAGCTTGCTTCTCTGGACAGGCTGGAAGCGGAAATCGGAGGGATTCTCAGCGGAAAGTATGAGACAGAGAGCGAGAACCGCATCCGGGAGAAGCTTGATAACGATAAAATGATAGATGGCTATATGCTGATATTGGGGGCATTCTGTGTGTTGATTGCCATCATTGGAATTGCCAATGTGTTTGCCAATACTCTGGGATTTTTGCGCAGGAGAAAGCGGGAATTCGCCCGGTATCTGTCTGTGGGACTGACACCGGAGGGAATCCGGAAAATGTTCCGCATCGAAGCTTTGGTTCTGGCAGGCCGTCCCATGCTGTTTTCACTGGTTCTGACAGTGCTGTTTACAGGTGCCATGGTTACGGCAAGTCATCTGGAAATCGGTATCTTTCTGGCGAAGGCGCCGGTGTTGCCCTGTACTCTGTTTCTTCTGGCAGCCTTCGGCTGTGTGGCGCTGGCCTATGGGATCGGTGGCCGCAGGGTGCTCAGGCTCAGTCTGGTGGAAGCCCTGCGGGATGACACAATTTTGTAAACAATGATGCATTTGCCAGGTTGGATACGACAAGCACATTTGCAGGCAATCCTTCGCGGGGAAAATCGAGCCTTATGGGAGTAGCAAGATGCTGTAAGGTTTAGCAGTTGATACTATATGCAAACTACCTGCGGACATAATACTGGGCCTGAGCCTGCCAGAGCTCATGATATTTGCCGCTTTCCTGAGCAATCAAGGTATCATGACTGCCGGTCTGTATGATTTCTCCGCCGTCGAATACGGCTATCTTGTCGCAGAAGCGGCAGGAGGCCAGACGGTGGCTGATGTAGATGGCGGTTTTATCTCCGGCGATTTCGTTAAACTTGCTGTAGACCTCGTATTCCGAGACAGGGTCCAGCGCGGAGGTGGGTTCATCCAGAATCAGGAAGGGAGCGTCCTTGTAGAGGGCTCTGGCCAGAGCGATTTTCTGGCCTTCCCCGCCGGATATCTCCACGCCGCTTCCGTCGAAGCTCTTATAAAGGTAGCTGTCCACGCCATCCGGCATGGAAGCGAGGCGCTCTCCGAAGCCGGCCTGACAAAGACAACGGGCCGCCTTTTCGGCATCATACTGAGGCTCCGCGGCCACATTTTCTCCCAGACGGAAGCCAAAGAGGCGGAAGTCCTGGAAGACAATGGAGAAGATGGACATATATTCGTCATAATCGTATTTTTTGATATTGACGCCGTTCAGCAGGATTTCTCCCTCCGTGGGGTCATACAGGCGGCACATCAGCTTGATGAAGGTGGTTTTGCCGCTGCCGTTCACGCCTACTACCGCCAGCTTTTCCCCGATTTTGAATTTCAGGTTTACATGACGGAGGGCATAATTTTCTGTATTCGGATACCGGAAGGATACGTCCCGGAATTCCACAAAGTATTCGTTGTCATCCCTTTTTTCCACAGTCAGAGAACCCTGGTACATGGGGTTCGGTATGTCAAAATAGGAAAAATAGCGTTTCAGATGTTCGTGGTTCAGAAGGGCTTTTTGAACCACGGATATCAATCCGGAATTGGCAGTCAGCAGCAACAGGATACAGGACACGTATTGGGCGATGGAACCGACAGTGACGCCGCCTGAAAGCGCGGCGCGAATCAGCATGAGATAGACGCCGAATCGCAGGATATGATTCAAAATTACAGCTGCCGCTTTCAGTGCCGCTATTTTTGTCTCCTGTTTCATCATATCTTTATTATATTCATATACTGTCTTTACATTAAAATCCAACAGACTGTCTGCCATGTCATAAAGGCGGATATCTTTGCCGCTGCTGTAGTGCTCCATATAGCGGTAGTATTTTCCTCCAAATACATTCATTTTGACACCCGCTTCAAAAAACTGGTTGGAGATTTTCTCACTTTTTTGATTGGAGAAGATATCCCAGGCCACGATGAGGAAGATACCGCCCACAAGAGCCAGCTTCAGAGATGGGGAAATCTCTTTTAAGAGGAAAAGTGGCAGTGTCATTGAGCAGGACAATACAATCCTGGTAAGATAGTAAATTCCGTCTTCCGTACAGGAAATGATTCGATAGAGATTGTAACCCGTCTGGGTCTCCATGGCAATTCTTTCCCGCAGAAGTGTTACTTTCGGATCTTCTATGGAGGAATAAGCCATCTGCATGGCTTTCTCGGAGAACATCCATTCTTCATTTCGATACAGTTCATTGGACAGAATGCTCCGTCTGGAAGACAGATAGGCGCCGGCAAGGCTTAAAACGAAGACAAGGCCCACTGTGAGCAGGACGTAAAGCGTCAGGCGCTCCACAGGCTGTCCTCCGTACAGGGCGTCAATCAGCCGGGCCGAGAAGTAAATAGGCACATAGGGCAGCAGGCTTTTCAGCACTGCGCTCAGGATAAGGCAGGAAGCATAGCTTTTGCTCAGAGTAAAAAGGTATTTAAGGGCTCTTTTGGATAGTTGTATATGTTCTGAGAATTTCATGGTAGGTTCTCCTCGTTTCATTTCCTTCCTTACTTAAAATTACTGTATGACCTCATTTTCAGAAGGGATATAATCTTCCTGGTACCAGCAGCTCTGCATTTCATACAGGCGTGCATATTCTCCTCCCAGAGCCAGCAGCTCGTCGTGGGTTCCCTCCTCGGCAATGCGGCCCTCTTTCAGGTAGAGTATTCTGTCACAGAACTGGGTGGAGGCCAGTCTGTGGGAGATGAAGAGGGAGGTCTTTGAGCGGGTCATATCCTGATACTGCAGGTAAATCCGGTTCTCGGAAAGGGGGTCCAGTGCGGCGGTAGGTTCATCCAGCACCAGGATGGGGGCATCCTTGTAAAGCGCCCGGGCAAGCATCAGCTTCTGGACCTCGCCGCCGGACAGTTCGATGCCGTCGGCATAGATTTGCTTATCCAGCCGTGAATGAATCCCCTTCGGCAGAGAATCCAGCTTGTCACCCAGTCCGGCCAGTCGCATGCAGTGCTCCGCCCGGTGGAAATCCATATCCTTGCCAATCTGCCCGGAGACCGTCTCCGCAAGGGAGAAGAATCCGGTCTGCACATCCTGGAAGACAGGGGAGAACAGGCGGTAATAATCCCTGCGATGGAATTTCCGGAAGGAGACGCCGTTGATTCTGATATCTCCTCTGGTCGGGAGATACAGTCCGCACAGGAGCTTTACCAGTGTAGTTTTCCCGGCGCCGTTCAGACCTACCAGGGCGATTTTTTCTCCGGGCTTTACGGTAAAGCTGATATCCTGCAAAGTATCCTCTTCGGCTCCTTCATAGCGGAAGGACACATGATCAAAGGTGATTTCCGGAGCCGTTTTTACATGTTTTGTCACATCTGCCTCTCCGGTCCCGTCCTGCTCGGGCAGATCAAGGTATTTGTGATAATCGCAGACTGCCAGACTGGTAGAGCGGATACCGTTCCACTCGTTCATGATGTTGCCGATGAAGGAGGCGAACATGGAGATAGCGGAAAAATACAGAAGAAATTTATCCACTGTGATATCTCCGGCCAGCGTCATCTGAATCAGTAGTGCATAGGCGGCGCCGTCCCGGAGCAGAATAACAAAGAGGTCAGCGATGCGGGAGAGAAAGCTTCTCCGTATCAGCTTTTTGTCCCAGCCGGAGCGGCTTTTTGACAGGTCTTTATAAACCTGGCGGAACCATCCTGCCATGCCATAGATACGAATGTCTTTTGCCGCCGCGAAATTGGCCGTCTCGCTCTGAACATACCACAATCTGTTGTCTATATCAGTCCATTGCTCTCTGTGGGCATATTCCCAGTTACGGTAGGCCCGGGCGCAGAGCCAGTTCACCACGGGAGCAATGGTGAGAATGGGCACAAGGTAAGGGGAGACGAAGGCGATCACCGAGCCGAAGAGCAGGTAGCTGAGCACATTCTCTATCAGCTTCAAACTGCGCCTGGGCACATCGGATACCGGCTGAACCATGTCCCACATCTGGGTCGCCCGGGCGGCACGCTCACTGAGATCTCGGATTTCCTTCTGCTCATAGGTCTGATAAAAGCAGTTCAGCGACTTTCTGTCCACATCGATCTGCCTTTTAAAGCGGTATTCCGACAGATAGGCCTGGGACACTTCATCTAAAAAGGTATGCAGAGAACCCGCAATCAGCATCACCAGAATGACGGTACCTACCTGAATGGCGGCATGCATCAGGGATGCACGGCCTGTGACTTCTGCCACCACAAGGGATGGCAAGTAGATTTCCGTGTAGGAGAGACAGATATTCAGGGGAATTTCCAGCACCATCAGCAGGAAGAAAAGCGGCGAATCCTTTAAAATGCTGTGAAAGCTCCAGAGAGCATTGCTCAGGGCGGAGCGGTAGGGCTTTATTTTTTGCTTTTTCGTTTTTAGTATTTTTTTATTTGTTTCTCTCATGAGTTTTTTCTCCTTAAAAATCTTATCCCTATTTTACCGCAGATTACCGGGAAAAGACAATCTGTGCACGAATTGTTCCTGGCGGGGCATGAATTGCGGGAAATGTATAATAGAATCAAGTACAGATTCTATTATCAAAATTCTATAGTAAAATGTACATTTGTGTGGTAAAATCAGTCAAGTGGAAAGAATAGGAATAGTTATTAATGTGAAGGAATCAATGAATATAAATGGTTAAAAACGAAAAAGGATGGCCACAGTTTTACGGGATGGATGCGGAGAGGAGCATGACAGGATGACAAAATACGAAAAAGCGATTGCACTGTGGCAGCAGAAGCAGATTACCACAGACGCGGAACTGGCGGAAGCCTTAAACGGACATAGTATCGCCTATGCATATCATTCCGGGAAACTGGAAAATGCAAACATTACCTATCATGATACCCGGGAAATCTTCGAGCATGATGGGGTTACTTCTTATACAGGAGATTTGCGGACTCTATTTGAGATTCGGAATGCGAGAGATGCCAATGAGCTGTGGCTGACTGCATTCGGAGAGAAGCGAGACCTTGATGAAGAATTGATAAAAGAATTCCAGAAATGTCTGACACAAAATACCTATGACACGCGCAGATGGCAGCTGGGGGAGCGTCCGGGAGAGTACAAGCACCATGATTATGTGACCGGAAGAGAAGAAATAGGAGCGGCTCCGGAGGATGTGGCGGAGGAAATGAAAGAATTGCTTTCCGAGCTGACGGATGTAAAAGAGGCGGATGCATTGACTGCGGCGGCATATTTCCATGCAAAGTTTGAGAATATTCACCCTTTTGCTGACGGAAATGGCAGAGCTGGCAGGCTGGCCATGAATTATTTCCTGATTCTGCATAACCATCCGCCGGTTATCATTCATGAGGAAGATCGTCTGGCATATTATACCGCGTTGGAAGCATGGGATTCTGTGCAGGATCTCGATCCGCTTCGGGATTTCCTGAGAATGCAGACGGAGAAGACCTGGGAGAAGCAGATTGCACGATTAGAGAAGCACAATTGAGAAATATATTGTACAATACCCCGTAATCTCAGGAACAAAGAAGTATTTCGAGCCGGCATTAGAAATTCGGAAGTAAGGCATTATTTTACAGCCGGCACCAGGAATTCTGAGGTAAACGCGCCATCTTCGCTGTTGTACTTGCACCAGCCCCCGTGTTCTTCCAGAATGGCCTCCGCCCGGCGCAGTCCGAAACCGTGGAAGCCACTTTTTCGGGAGGAGAACAGACTGCCGGCTTTATGGATTTTGGCACCGGAAGAATTCAGCATGGAAAAGTAGAGCATCTTCCCCTTCATACCCATGAAGATGCGGATAAAGCGCTCTCCCCTGACTTCCATACAGGCTTCGATGGCATTGTCCAGCAGATTGCCGGTAATGATGCTGAGCTCCAGGTCGGAGAGAAGGAGCCTGTCGGGGACGTTTGCCTTTACTGTGACAGAAATCTGTGCGGCTTTGGCCTGTGCGATTTTTGCGGACAGGATGGCGTCCAGGGAGATATTCCCCGTTTTCAGTAAAGTATCCACATTCAGCAGCTGATTGTCCAGCTCGTCCAGATAGGCGAGTGCCCGGTCAGTTTCCCCGGCTTCCAGCTGTCCTTTCAGGGTCTGCAGATGATGATGAAAATCGTGCTTGTATCCCCGCATTTCTCTGTAGATACTCTGCACCTCGCCCAGATGCTGTCTGGACTGTTCTGTCTGATATTCTATTAGCTTCAGATAGGTTTTCTTTCTCATAGGAAGGCACCGTTTACAAAGGGCTATACAGGCAACAGTTTGACAGGCTTTCACCTGTTGTTATCATTGTACTTTATACTCGTGAATGCATTTAACTGCCGCTTACCACATCAGCATTATAGGAGCGTCCACTCGTTATACATTTAGATTGGCAATTGTTTTCGTTCGTAAGTACAAATTATACCTTAACTGCAGAGGTTTGACAAGAATATGTATTTTTGAGAAAGTTGCGGCGCAAGCTGTCTCGGGTTTTTATGCAAAAAGCGCATAAAAATACCTTCGCGGAACCACCTGTGAACAGCAACGGTGATTGCTGCAATTACGGTGTAGAAACAGGTTCCGGACCCCGAAGTGATGGGGCATTGTAGAAAAACTTATTCCAGCTCAATTCCGGTTAATAAAAGCCCGATTGATTTCGTCATACTTTCCTCTGGCCAGTGGGAGCGTGACATTTTCTTCCGCCGAGCTGCCTTCCAGGGTAACGGAAGTGCGGGAAATTCTGGTGACATATTTCAGAGAGACCAGATAGGAACGGTGAATGCGGAAAAAGTCCTGACTGAGCCGGGCGGCAAAGGAGGATATATTTTCTTTGATCCTGTATTCCCGTGTCGCCGTATGGATGGAGATATAATGCAGAAAGGCTTCCACATACAGAATATCCGCCTCATACAGCTTGACTGTCTCATGTTCACAGGTGATGACCACAGAGGGCGGTTCAACTGAAAGCCGCCCGGCCGCTTTGGAGAGCACCGGCATCAGCCGGTCTCCGGCGACAGGCTTGACCAGATAGTGCAGAGCGTCCACTTCGTATCCTTCGCCGATAAATTCCGTGTGGGAAGTGATGAAGATAATTTCGGTCCGACTTTTATCTTCCCGGATATGTTTGGCCAGCTCCACACCTGAAATTCCACTCATTTCCACATCCAGCAGGAGAATATCGCAGATGCGGTTCTCCTCGTAAGAGAAGAGGAAAGCTTCCGCGGAGGGAAAGGTTTTTATTTCACAGAGATATCCAGATAACCTGCTCCATTTCGACACCAGAGAGGAGAGATATTCTGTTTCCCGGGGTTCATCGTCACAGATTGAAATGTACATTGTGGACAGTCTCCTTTTCTTCCGCGGCCGGATGTTCCGGCATACATGAACTGCTGTAACAAAGGCCATTATAAAAGAAACTAAGTTTCAGGTCAAGTTACTTTCCATCTGTGGCGGTGTGGTCAGCCGCGAAGGCATTACTGCCGTACCTCCATCAGATTGCTGGAGGAATAACGTCTCAGCCCCCGATAGAATACGAAAACTGCTGCAGCAGTTAGCAGAGCGGCATAACCCAGCACGATAAGCAGACTTCTCCCGTCGAATTCTATCATGATATGAATGGGCTGATAAATTGCCATACCTACCGGGATGATATTGTAGAGTAGAAATCTTGCCGTCCCCTGAAAGATTCCGTCAGGATAGGTGGAGAAGCTGA
>JAAWLQ010000087.1 GCA_022797995.1 Lachnospiraceae bacterium | reverse complement strand
TACATGCAGTGGAAGATTATGAGCCCGGAATCCGCCCTGATTGACATTCCAACGGTGGACGGTTATATCGCGCAGGTGTGGACCGGAACCAGCCGGACGCCCAATGTATATAATGGCATCTGTAGAGAGAGAACGTTTGAGACAGCTTATCTGGAATACGGCGCCATGCAGGAACTGGTCAGAGGAACCGGGCGCAGAATGTGGTTCCTGCACGATCCCATTGAGGATAATCTGATCTTTACATGGGAAGATTATCGCCGCAATTATATTAAGACAGTTGTGGCATCCCTTCTGCACCCCTGCGTGTGGCATTATGAAATCTGTCCCTGGCCGGATCGGGTATTTGAGGGAGTGTATCCCAGATATCAGCCCTACATAGCCCAGAAAGACGAAACCAGCTTCCCGGCAGAGGGCGCAAAGCCCATTCCACAGAGCTATTCCACATTGCTGTCGAGCATGTTCCAGATGTTGGGCGACATGGAACAGCAGGACATCCTGTTTGAGGGAGTGAACGAGGGAGTCGGTATCATGATATCTGACAGCGGCCTGTATCAGCGCTCCTATCCGGATGGATTCACTGCGGGAGAAAATTTTGATATCATGCGAATAAAGGACGAAGAGGATGAGGCTCTCTGCAGAAATATGATACGAAAGGTGAAGGAAGATCCTTCGCTGATGTGGGATTTCCTTCAGAGTAAGACATTCCCCGGTTTTTACAGTCAGGCAATGCCTTTGTTAAAGTACGGCCTGCCTGTCAGACCAATACAGCTGGACAATGTGCGGAGATTTGCAGGATATCTGGACGATATTCGCTTCCTGGTGCTGAGCTATGAATATATCAAGCCGGAAGCGGCGGATATGAATATGGCACTGATTGCATGGGTCAACAGCGGCGGTACTCTGTTCTATATGGGGAATGGCAGGGATCCGTACCATGGCATTTCCTCCTGGTGGAGAAGCGCGGGATATGAGAATCCGGCCATGCACTTGTTTGAAATGGCGGGCCTGCCCCGCAATCCGGCAAATGGAACCTACAGAGCGGGAAAGGGACGAATTGCAGTCTGGAACGTATTCCCGGCCGAAATCTGCCTGGAGGAAGAGCTGGCGGAGCAGTATCGCGCTCTTGTGAGGGAGGCGCTGGCGGAAACCGGCATTCAGTGGGAGTACCGCAATGACCTGACGCTTCAAAGAGGCCCTTATGTGATTTCTTCCGTCATGGAGGAGAGTGTGAACCGCCAGAATAAGGTGTTGCGGGGCCTGTATGCAGATATGATGGAGAATGATTACCATATTATCAGAGAAAAGGAAATTGCCCCGGACGAATCCGCCATTCTGTTTGACTTCTCCAAAATCGAGGGTGAGACCTTCCGCATCATCGGCACGTCCGCCCGGATTTATTCGGCTGATATGGGGGAGGGGCAGGTAACTCTTCGGATGAAAGCGGCCGACAGAATCAAAGTCTTTACCAGAATCAGACTGCCGGGAAAGGTGACGGAGGTGAAGGCGGAATCCGCTATAGAAAAGGCTATAAGCTGGCAGTGGGATGAGCTGACACGAACCTTACTTCTGTCTTATGACAGTACGGACGAGATGATTGTGGCGACAGTGAAGTATGAGGACGCCTGACAAAGAAGTGGGGATGAAGTAGAGAACAGAACAGGAAATGAGGGTAGACCAGGGAGGAACCTATGTTTTCAAAGAATGAGTATTTATCGGTAAAGCACACATTGCGATTTCGGCAGGACGGCACCTTTCGCATCCTTTTTCTGACGGATATCCACGCCGGTGTGGGCATGAGCGTACAGACCAAACCGGGGGTGGATGCCATTATCCGGTATGCAAGGCCGGACATGGTGCTGATCGGAGGGGACACCTTCGGCTGCCGCATCGGCGTCACAAGCCCGGAGCAGGTCAGCGAGTATCTGAATCTGCTGACGGAAGTGCTGGAGGAAAAGCAGATTCCCTGGGCCCATGTATACGGGAATCACGACGATAATCTGGGGGTTTCCAAAGAAATTCAGCAGGAAATCTATGAAAGCTACCCTTATTGTGTCTCAAAGCGGGGAGAAAAGGAGATCTCAGGTGTGGGCAATTATGTGCTTCCCATTCTGCGCTCGGACAGCGATGAGGTCGCACTGAATATCTGGGCTCTGGATTCCCATGACAGTATGCCTGGGATTGACCAGGTTAACTGGTATTACCAGACTTCCAGAGCGATCGAGGATTGCTTTGGAAGGAAAATTCCTTCCATCATGTACCTGCACATCCCTTTGCCGGAGTATTGCTATGTGATAGAGCATCCGGAGGAATGCGGCACAAAGGGAACCGTTACCGGAGGCTTTGACAGAGAGTGGGAGAATTCCGGGCTGTTTCAGGCCTGTGTGGAGAGAGGGGATGTCAGGGGGATTTTCTGCGGCCACGAGCATTTTCATGACATGAGCGGGACTTACAAGGGAATCAGGCTTTCCTTCGACGCCTCCTGCGGCTATGATGCGGGAAGCGACAATAAGCTCAGAGGCGGCCGGATTATCGAATTCTCCGAAGAGAATCCCGGGGAAATGAAGACCTGGATGATTCACCTTCGGGATATTTGCGGTGTGAAAGCCATTGCCTGGCCTTCGCGTCTGTTGAACGGGCCGGAGGAGGCAGACCGGAAGGATTACGCCATTTATGCGGATGTCTTCTATGGGAATGAGAAGAGGCTGCTTCCGAAGCCGGAGGGGCTTGCCGGAAAATGGAGGCTGGCAGATATAAGAACAGGCGCCACCACCCCGGCGGTGACACTGCCCTTCGGGGGGCTTTCGGCACAGCGCTTTGGCGAGGATTCCGGAAAGAATCAGAACAATGCCGATTTTAAGAATCTGGGAGAGGGTGTGGAATGTATGGGATTTTCCCATATGCAGGCCAGGGCAAACGAAGAGGGCAGCAGCTTTTTCCACTGTCCAATGGTGACACCCTGTTACGATGAGATCGGGGAAAGCACCATAGGCTGCGGTATGAAATGGGAATCCGGCGCTCCGGGATTCTATAAGACGGACCTGAAGAAACCAAATAATGTTCTGTGTGAAGTTGTCATTGCACCCAATGTAATGTGCCATAGTTACACCTACCGCAGAGAAAACGGACTCCTTGTGGTGGATTTTTCCGACGGGAGAAGAACGGGAAATGCGGAGGGTTTTCCACTGGAGAGAAAGGAAACCAGACTCAGACTTTGTGGGGAAACTGCCTTTGAGGCGGAACTTGTGTTGAAAGGCAGAAGGTTATATTTTTATGGGCAGTGCCAAAATGCGCAGAAGGCGGCGCTCTGGCGGGATGACACGGTGCTGGAAGGAGAGACGGAGCACATCACCGGTCGGACAGAGGGGCGCTTTGGGATCTGCTTTTCCGCCTTCGATGACAGGGAGGTGGAGCTTCGCCTTTCTGTTTCGGCGGACGGCGTGGAAGCGGCCCGGGAAGCTGTCCTTTCCGAGACCAGAAGTATGAAGGAAATCGCCCTGGCGGCATACCGGACCTGGGACAGGGTCCTCGGCAGGATAGAGGCGGAAGCTTCTGTGGAATGGAAGAAACGGCTGTTTTATACCAATTTATATCATTCCCTTATATATCCTTCCGACTGGAGCAGGGAGCGATGTGTCTATGAGAAAAAGAGTGATTTTATAGCGGAACTGATGCTTCGGGGAGCCGGAAAAGCTCAGCTGCCCTTACTTTATACCCTGTATCCGGAGATTTCAGAGAAGCTGGTACCGCTTTTGATTGAATATTACCAGGAAGAGAAGGAGGCATCCGGGCGGCAAAGCAGCGACAGCACATGTGGAAAACGGGGATGCGGGGAGAAGCAGAAGGTATTTACGGCCGTGAAAGCCAGCATTTATGACGCTTATATCAGAGGGGTGAATGCGGCGTATCCTGCGGAGCTGTGCGGGGAGCTGGATGAGGCGGCAGTTTATTTTATGGAAGAAAAATCTGCAGGAGAAAAATCTGTGGAAGATGGCATCTGCTCCTGCTCCGGGATATTGCCGCGGAATATGGATGCTCTGGAGAAACAGAGCGAAGAGAACAAAGAGAGAATGGTTCATCTCCTGGACCGGTATTTTGGCTATGCAGACGAGGAGAAGACATCTTCTCAGGAGGCCGGGGGCCGCATCGGCAGGTTCAGCGGCTTCAGTGACACCGGAGACATGGAGGTTCCTGCGGCGTATTACTATTTGGGAAGACATGACAGAATGTGCGAAATTATAAATGCGGGTATGCGCTGTATGTTCACAGAGGGACGTAACGGACTGCCGGGCGATAACCATCTTGGAGCGTTATCTTCGCTCTATGTATGGTATGCAATGGGATTGCTCCCGGTGCCGGGGCAGGATAAGCTGGTCCTGGGCACACCTCATGTCTGCACGGTTACTCTGTACCTTGCAAACGGCAGAGAATTTACGGTCAGCCGGGAAGGGGAGGGCATTTATGTGGCAGAGGCCTTCTTAAATGGCAGAGCCCTTTCAGACTTCTCCATAAGGGTAAGCGATATGATGGAGGGCGGCATCCTGCGGCTCGTGATGAAGGAGAATGGGCTGTAAGATGGAAGCAGTCTAATGGAAGCAGTCTAATGTGGTTTTATTTAGAAACAAATGCCTTGTATTGATTTTGCGGATGAGAGAAGAAGAGCAGGTAAAGAGGAGGAACAGGAAATGGCATATCAGAAAAACAGGGAAGCAGAGAGCTATGATATCTTTCCGAGAGTGGTTGCGGCAGGCGCAGAAGTCTGCATTCATATTCGTCCTCTTGGCGTGCGCAGGGAATTTCAGCCGGGAGAGGAGTATACGCTGACCATTGCGGCGCTGACCACCGGACGTCCCAGATATTTTCCTCTGTCTGCGGATTACAAAGTCATCATTGTGCGGTGTGACCAGGACGGCTGTTTCACTTTTCACCATATCTTCGAGGAGGAGCAGGAGTACTATCTGCGTCTTTCCTATATTCATCCGGATACGGGGAAAACTGTGATCAGGCAGGGCTCCGTTTACTGTGTGGCGGACGATCTGATTGGCCGCTATCCTTTTATGGGGGATTTGCATATCCACACCTGCTGTTCGGACGGAAATGAGCAGCCCGAGACAGTGTGTGCGGCTTACCGAAAGCATGGATATGATTTTATGACCATCAGCGATCATCACCGCTATTATCCTTCCCTGCAGGCAATAGAATTCTACAGGAATGTTCCCACAGAGCTTACCATTGTCCCGGGAGAAGAAGTACATATGATTGTATCCACCGGGGAAATATGTGATGTGCACATTGTGAACTTTGGCGGCGAATACAGTGTGAATGCGCTGGTGGAAGGCCCTGCAATCGCAGAAAAGGGGAGGGAGGAACGCTTCAGAAGCATCGGTCCGGACTGTCCCCCGGTTATGACCCAGAAGGAATACTATGAGCTCATGCAGGAGAGAGCGTCAAAGCTGGTACTGCCTGTGGGCGTGGACCCTCTGTGCACGGCGTCTGTGGATTGGGTATTTGAACAGATTCGCAGGGGAAACGGCCTGGGGATTCTGGCGCATCCCTTCTGGTTTAATGATGTGCAGAATATACCGGACGCAGAACTGGATTATATCATTGACAAGCATATGATGGATGCGGTGGAGGTGCTGGGCGGAGATCACTATTACGCGGAACGGTATCGCGAACAGAACCGTTTGCAGGCTGTCCGTTACAGCGATGACTGTATGCGGGGAAACCGGTATCCAATTGTGGGCAGTTCTGACAGTCATTCCTGTCTGAGTACCAATCCGGACGCTTTTATGAGCTCTACAATGGTTTTTGCCCATGAGAATGAGAGAGAGGAACTCATTTCTGCTGTCAGGAACTTTTATTCCGTAGCCATAGACAATATGTGTCCGGAGAACTATTATATTATCGGGGAACTGCGTCTTGCCAGGTACTGCAATTTTCTGCTGAAATACTATTTTCCTCTGCATGATGAGCTCTGCTTCGAGGAGGGAAGGCTCATGCAGCAGTACGCGGTGGGAACCGGGGAAGAGAAGCAGGAAGCGCTGGAGGAGCTTAGGCTGATTCATGGGCGGGTGGCGAGAATGCGGAAGAAATATTTTGATTTCGGAGACTGAGATCTGGAGACTGGATCTGGAGATTGAAGAGAAGGAGAAGACGACAGGATGGAAATGCGGAAGCCGGAGAACAGACTGGAGGATGCGATTTATACCAAATGTCCGCTGCGATTCGGGCAGGACGGGAAATTTAGGATTCTGATGGTATCGGACATCCATGGCGGTGTGGGATATGCGGAAAAGGAGACGGTGAGTTCCATGCAGGAGCTGGTGGACAGAAATCAGCCGAATCTGGTGATTTTGGGAGGAGATACCGCAGGCCCCGGGAGAATTCATGTGGAAAACGAAGCGCAGCTTCAATTTGTGCTGGACGGTATCACCTCGCCAATGGAAAAGGCGGGGATTCCCTGGGCCCATGTCTATGGCAATCATGACAATAATTTCGGGCTGTCCAATGAAAGACAGCAGGCAGTGTACGAAGCTTATCCCCATTGTATTTCCAAAGCGGGGCCCGAGGAAATTTCGGGAGTGGGTAACTACGTGCTTCCGGTGTGGGACGCTTCGGGGAAGAAGATATTGTGGAATCTGTTCTGCCTGGATTCTCACAGGGGAATGACGGAATTCGCGGGACAATGTGGTTTCCCGGAGGACACAGAATTTCTGGATCCCGAAGGAGGCCGGGCGCAGTACAGTCCCGGGATGGTGTATTTTGATCAGATTATGTGGTACTGGGAGACATCGAAGGCTCTGGAGAAGTATGTGGGGGGCGGATTCCCGCTCTGATGTTCCTGCATATTCCGCTGAGGGAGCATCTGCTGATAATGAACAACCGGGAGGCGTGTGATTTTACGGGAAATCAGCTGGGTGCGGAGGAATGTCCACCCTTAAACAGCGGCCTGTTCAGCGCCTGCCTCCAGAGAGGGGATGTGAAGGGGATTTTCTGCGGGCATGTGCATTTAAATGACTTCTGCGGTAAATACTGCGGAATTATGCTGGGGCATGACGGATACATGAGCTATCACGCCTGTCATGAGAAGAGGACCAGAGGAGGCCGGGTATTCGAGATAGCCGCCGGGGAATCGGAATTTGTCACTTATATGTCTTATGTGTGAAGCGGCATATAGTAGTTTCTATTTTTGATGTTGGGAAACAATGTGAATAACGAAAATTTTATATCTTTTTATAAAAATGCAAAAAGGGAGGAAGAAAAGGATGGAATGGAAGAAGGAGCTGGAATATAAGGGCGGCGCGCAGAAGCGTTGTGTTTACAATACAGGCCCTATGCTGGCGGATGACAGCCAGGGCTTTACGGAGGAGGATTCCCCCATGCTGCTGGTGGGGGACACCAGCGAAGAGGAGTACAGAGCTTATGTGAAAGGACTTGCAGAATCCGGATTCCGCACAGTATTTGATCGCAGCAACGAAGCATTCTGCTGCTGTCAGCTGGAGCGGGAGGGGATGCCTGTCTATGTATATTTTACACGCAGGACCCGGGAAGTTCGTGTGATTGAGGACCGGGCCAGTGTGTCGCTGAAGGATTTCTGCTTTGCAGGAACCGAAGAGGCTTCTGCGGAAATCTATCAATATGGGCTTTACTATGATCCGAACAACAGTAACACGCCTGTCACCACCAACTGCGGCATGCTGTATATCATCCGGCTTGAGGACAACAGCCTCGTGATGATAGACGGCGGTCACAGGCTGCAGTGTTCCCGGGAGGCCGTGGAGGGGATGTATGCTTTTCTGCGTCGGATTACAGGGACAAAGGAGGGAGAAAAGATCCGCATTGCGGCCTGGTTTTTCACCCATGCCCATGACGATCATATGGCGGCCTGCGTGCGTCTGGTACGGACCTGGCCGGAAGTATTCGTGATAGAAAGGGTTATGTTCAATTTCCTGCCCTATACTCTGCGGGCCAGTGACGGTGATATGCTGATACTGCGGGAGACGCTGCGGGAGTACTGTCCGGAGGTGAAATGTCTGAAGCTGCATACGGGTCAGGTGATTACCCTGGGAAATGTGAGCTTTGATGTCATGCATACCCATGAGGATATGGTCTGGCCGGAGTGTGAAGAAGTGTTCCCTGTCCGGGATTTTAACTGCAGCTCTGTCATTCTGAAGATGACCACCGGAAGGGGAACCGTAATGTGGCTGGGGGATACCAGTACGGAGACGGAGACGCTGGCGGCCCGGAACATTCCGCCGGCTCTGTGGAAGTCGGATGTGGTGCAGATTGCCCACCACAGCTTTAACTATCTTACCATTCTGTACAGGCTCATCGATGCGGACTACCTTATGGTGCCGAACAGCAATTATGGCGCCCATGCGGGCAGCAACCGCCATAAACTGATGGACGCCGAAAAGCTCCTTCCCTGTCCGGAAAATATATGGTATGAGGAGAAGACCACAGGTTTCCGCTTTGAAGAGGGCAGGTACCGTGTGATTCTGGAGGAAGAACTGGTGGGCGGAGAACACGACGGCACAGACCTTTACGGCAGACAGGCTATCTGACCAGGTCTGCCGTGGACTGGTGGATTTCAAGCTGAGGAGCAATGAGCTTCCGGCAGCAGTCGCGATTGTTGTCTTCCAGCTTCCGGAGCAGAATATTGCCGGCTTCCCTGCCTATGGTATATTCGGACTGATCTATATAAGTGAAGTAATTGATATTATGCGGTCCGGTCTGCGGGTTATCGAAAGAGAGGAGGGAAATGTCGTTGGGAACGCTGAGCGACATGGACTCCAGCAGACGGTACAGGTAAATGCAGCAGGAGCTGTCCGAAGCGATAAGGGCGGTAATCTTGTCCTGGAAAATCAGCTTTCGGAAGAATTCCTGATAAAAGGAAATACTCTTGTTCAGCTTCATATGCTGTACGACACGGAAGAAGGAGCCGGAAAGGGTGGACTGACGAAACTCCTTCCGAATCCCCTCGATTCTGAGACGGATGGACCCGGTCTCCTGGTCCAGAGGCGTGATGAAGGCGACACGTTCATGGCCCAGCTGGCGCAGATATTTCATGCAGAGAGTGCCGGCAGCCTCGTGGTCATTTACCACATAGCTGCTGTTTTCCAGCAGAGGGATTTCCCGGTCCACCAGAACGAGAGGGTAATTGCGACGATGCATATCGGTCAGCGTGTCGCTGAGATAGGCCTGCTCCAACGGGAAAAGCACGATTCCGGAGATACTTCCGTTCAGACAGTAACGGAGCAGATGATCCTCCGCGGAGATGGTCTTGCTCTGGAAAATGTGCAGAAGATACCGGTCTGACGGGAAAACGGACTGTATGCCGTTCAGCATGGACAGCGCAAAGGAATCCTTGATATCAGGAAAAATGCAGGCAATTTCTATCAGCGGGCAGGCATCGGCATCTGACGCGGAATCGGCCCTGGCTGCGGGAGCCTTCTGAATAAAGGTGCCCTGTCCCGGCGTGCTTGAAAGGATACCTTCTGCTTTCAGCTCGTTCAAAGCTTTGGTAATCGTGAAACGGCTGACATGAAATGCTTCCATTAACTGATTTTCCGTGGGCAGTTTATCGCCGACATGCAGCAGATTGCTTTCGATCTGGTTCAGAATCTCGTTCTTGACCTGGAGATATAAAGGGGTGGAGGACTTTGCCATAGAAGCTACTCTTTCTCTTTCGGACCCGCGGATAACAAAGGCGGGTGTACAATACAATGTTTCTTCTGAGGTACGGATTTATTGTACCTCTTTTGAGGCGGAAAGTCAATTGAGGGTGTACAACTTTGAATAAACTGACAGAAAAAAAGGATATCAGAGCGATGTTTCTGCTGCTTACCATGACCTATATGGCAAGCTATATGACACGCGTCAACTTCGGTGCCGTTATCTCGGAGATTGTGGTGCAGACGGGAATGGCAAAGAGCATGCTTTTCTCTGTGGTCACGGGAAGCGCTGTTACCTATGGGCTGGGACAGCTGATCAGCGGGTATGTGGGAGACCGTATGCCGCCGAAAAAGCTGGTGCTTTCGGGACTGCTGGTAGCTTCCGCCATGAATGTTCTGATGATTTTCGCCACAGGACGAACGCAGATGACGGTGATCTGGTGTGTCAATGGTCTGGCCCAGGCTTTTATGTGGCCGCCTATGGCGAAGCTGATGGCAGATATGTTTTCCGACAATGATTACAAGAAGGCCTCCACCATGGTGAACTGGGGCGCATCCTTTGGAACGATTGCCATTTATCTTCTGGCGCCGGCCATGATTCTGCTGTCCGGCTGGAGATCCCTTTTTGCGGTGACAGCGGCGGCCGGTGTGGTTATGGCGTTCTTCTGGCAGAGACGCTGTCCGGAGACGGATGGGAAATTGCAGGCAGATGCGGCAGTTGACCGGACCACAGATGGAAGGGCAGGACAGACCACGAAGATGAAGCCTGTGGAGACAAGACATACAGGTCTGTGGACAGTGGCGCCTCTGGTAGCGCTTATTATGCTGGGAATTGTGCTGCAGGGAGCTCTCCGCGACGGCGTGACCACCTGGATGCCTTCCTACATTTCAGAGACCTATCACCTGGGCAGCGAAATCTCTATTCTCACAGGAGTGGCGCTGCCGGTATTCAGTATCGTGAGCATGCATCTGGCCCGCAAGCTGTATGAGAAAATGCCGGATAATCCCATTCGCTGTGCGGCGTACATATTCGGTGTTGGAGCTTTATCGGCACTGATTCTTACCTTTGTGTCGGGCAGCAGTGCGGCAGGTTCCGTGCTGTGCTCCGCGCTGTTGACGGGAAGCATGTACGGGGCCAATCTGATGCTTGTGACAATGGTGCCTCCCTTTTTCCGCAAATACGGCACCATATCCACGGTATCAGGTCTGCTGAATTCCTGTACCTATGTGGGAAGCGCTCTGTCCACTTATGGTTTTGCGCTTCTGTCAGACCGGGCAGGCTGGGGGAGAACAGTGCAGGTATGGTTTGTGATTGCGTTTCTGGGCACTGTGGTGTGTATATGCTGTTCCCGGATCTGGAGGAGGAAAATGTAATCTGCCGGTGAGGGTTCAGATAAATTTGCTGATTCCAAAATGAGGAGGAAAAATGGTAGAGAAAATACTGGAGCTTCCGATGAATTACAGTACATTTGACAACAGCCACAGCCCCTTTGGCTCTTCCTGGGGGATACTGGGGGACCCGGAGTTCCCGGGCATCCGGATGCTTGCGCTTCATTATAACAGGGCCACGAGGGCGGTGTGGAATCCGTTTATCCGGATGCCGGGAAAGGTGCGGCATTTTGAGGGGAGATTTGAAGGGATCCGGGCGGAGACGGAAAGTGCGGAAGGGGAACTGTGTTTTTATGATACAGATGCCTTCCTTTTTTTCTGCAGGAGTGAGAAAGCGGTGGAATTTTTCTGCGAGCCCGATTCTGCGACCACCGAATACTGGACGGCCAAAAAGGAGAGGAATATTCTTATTTTTCAGGGATATTCCAGGAATGGAGACGGCAGAGAT
>JAAWLQ010000086.1 GCA_022797995.1 Lachnospiraceae bacterium | reverse complement strand
TGTGACAGGCGAGGTACTGTCCGTGGACGGCGCGGCCAGAACCTGAGAAGGGAATGTAGCAGTTCGCGCATGGCACAGAACTGCTATAGGAAAATGACAGACAGAAGTGGAAAATGTGCGGCTTCCCGTACCGGAACAGCTTTGTTTCGGAGAGGGAGGCCGTTTCCTTTGGTAAAGGTGGTAAAAGGCCGGATGAAAAGACGAAGAATAGTTGTTGACGCTATGTGCCGCTATAAGGTATAATCAAACATACTGATAAATTTTACCAAATGGAGACAGGAAAGGAAGGACGGCTATATGAGGCAGTTTTTTGGGATGAGCCAGAGGGGAGATCTGGCGGAGGCGGTCCGCAATCTGAAGAATCCCCAGTTTATCATGCTGTTGTCGAATAATACGCAGTTTGAAGCGCATGTGAAAGCGCTTGAGTCCCTTTATCCGAAGGTTCCGAGCATCGGATGTATCGGAATGAGCTATGATACCGGAATTGTGGAAAACGGAGTGGGTGTCATCGCTTTTTCGGATGGTGTCAGTGCCACGGCAAACGTGTTGGAGCAGGTATCCACCATGCCGGTAAAATACATTGACCGGCTGGAGAAGGATGTACATAAAGTGGGAGGTTCGTCCCGGGATACGGTGTGTATTGACTTTTGCAGTGGGAACGATGCCTGTGTGCTTACCACGATTTACTCTGTGCTGAAAAAGAGTGGAATACAGCTGGTGGGCGGAACCGGAGACGCGGGGAAGGTGTCCGCCAACGGCCGGGTGTACGAGGATGCGGCGGCTTATGCATTGATTCGCAATCAGAACGGCCGGGTGAAGACCTACAAAGAAAATATTTATCACCAGTTTGGAAATTATCGCTTTATCGCTTCCAATACGGACAGGGCGAACTATATCATTGGTTCTCTGAACGGAACTCCGGCCAAGCAGGTATACAAGGACATTCTCCATGTGACCGATCAGCAGATTCTGACCCAGACCTTCAAGAATCCCTTCGGCAAGATCAACGGAGACGACACCTGCATTATTTCCATCAAAGAGGTAAGCGGCAATGCGCTGGCCTGCTTCCGGCAGGTGAACGATTCCGACGTGCTGATACTCCTGGAACTGGGAGACTACAGAGCCATTGTGCAGGAGACCATAAGGAACATCTGCAGGGATTTCCCGAAACGGTCCGCAGTTTTCTCGGTTAACTGCCTGTTCCGCTACAAGCTGTTCAGCGAGCACAATTACATGCAGTCCTATCTGAAAGAAATGGGGGCACTGGGTTCGCACGCAGGCTTTGTGGGATACGGAGAGCATTACAACAACCGTTTTGTCAAT
Source organism: Lachnospiraceae bacterium (assembly GCA_022797995.1). Taxonomy (GTDB): domain Bacteria; phylum Bacillota; class Clostridia; order Lachnospirales; family Lachnospiraceae; genus Acetatifactor. The sequence continues at coordinate 10,199 of JAAWLQ010000086.1, read as the reverse complement.
CAGTCCATGACATGTGTTGTGTTCGAATAAAATAGGAAAAGGAACTGGAACGGAGGATACAAAATGTTATTTTCAAAAAAAGGCCGGAAAAAATCGGGACAGACATGGCATGATGAAAAAAGTCTCTATCCAATTCTGCATGTGGCGGACAGCCTGAAGGACTATCAGAAAGAGCTGGCCAGGAAGGAAGTGGAATCTCTGTCCGAACTGAGCATGGTGGGCAGCTCTTTCTCAGGGGTGCTGAGCGAGGCGGACCATTTTCAGATGCAGCTGCAGGATTTTGAACAGTCGTTTTCCAATATCAATGAAGCGGCCGGGCAGTTTGCGCAGGTGCGGGAGGATATTACTCAGATGGTATCCGGGGCGCAGGACCAGGTGGAAGACCTGAAGGTTACTTCGGCGAAGATACAGGATTCTTTCAGCGCCATGGAAAGTACATTTGAACAGCTGCAGACGGCGGTGAAGGACATTCAGCGCTGTATGGGCAAAATTGTATCCATAGCGGATGAGACCAACATTCTTGCAATCAATGCTTCCATCGAGGCGGCAAGAGCCGGCGAGCAGGGAAAAGGATTTGCGGTGGTAGCGGAAAAGGTAAGGGAACTGGCCAGGGAAATCAAGGAACTGACCGATGATGTGGACACCGGTGTGCGCCATGTGGAAAACGGTGCAATCCAGCTCAGTGACAGTATACAGGCTTCTCAGGAGGAGCTGGGCAAAGGATTTGGGATTGTCAACAGCACATCGGAATCCTTTCAGCAGATTACGGCGGCCGCGGAAGGAGCTTCGTCCGTACAGACAGAGATTTCCGGCGTGATAGAGGATTCCCGGAAGGCATTGCAGGTACTGTGCCAGTTTTTTGACGGAATAAAGCTTCGTTATCAGGAAGTGATAAAGCATATCGAGCGGGCAAATAATCTGGGCACGACGAAGAGTGCCATGTTCGAAGATGTGGATAATATGATTTCCCAGATTGCGCCTGTCATCAGGGATAAGGATCCTGTGAGAGAATGATGGGGGCGACGTCAGGATAGAGTGAGAGAAGTCCCTGTGTCGGTTCCGGGCGGCGGAATGGCACAGGGATTGTCTGTATAGGGAGAATTTCTGGAAAAACAGAGAGATTTTTGCAGGGGAGAATTGTAACGCTCAGAAGGAGCACGGAACTGTTGTGGAAAATAACAGATGAGGATAAAGACATGCAAAAAGGGGAGAAGAGATGGAGATAAGCGACAGAATACAGGGTGTGATGGAGCAGGCGGTGAAGGATTCACTGGTGGCAGGCGCAAATCTGCTGGTGGAGCAGGACGGAAGGGAACTGGTCTATGCCCAGGCGGGAAAAGCGGACAGAGAGAGCGGCCGGGAAATGAACCGGGATACCATATTCCGGCTGTATTCTCAGACGAAACCGGTGACGGCTGTGGCCGCCATGATTCTCATGGACCGGGGAGAGATCGATCTGTGCCAGAACGTAGGGGAGTTTCTTCCGGAATACAGGAAACTGTATGTGGAGACGGCCGACGGGCATCGCGGGCAGGCCCTGCGTCCGCTGCGAATCTATAATCTGCTGAATATGACATCCGGGCTCTGCTATCCCAACGAGAATACCCCAGGCGGCAGAGCGACGGCGAAAGTCTATGAAGAAGCCTGCGCCAGACTTGGGACAGCGCGGGAGATGAGTACCCGAGAGCTGGCGGGACGGCTGGCGGAGGCTCCCCTTGACTATGAGCCGGGAAGCTCATGGCAGTACGGCACCTCGGCGGATGTATTGGGAGCTGTGATCGAAGCGGTCTCCGGGAAATCTCTGGCGGAATTTATGGAACAGGAAATCTTCAGGCCTCTTGGCATGGAAGATACGGCTTTTTATGTGTCGGAAAAAAAGCAGGGGCGGCTGGCGAAGGTTTATGAGACTGTTACGGAAGAAAGCGGAGAAGCCCAACTGGTTCCATACGCAGAGTCTCATCTTGCCATCAACCATTCCATGGATCATTTACCGGCCTATATGGCGGGAGGCGCAGGGCTGGCTTCCACTCTGGATGACTATATGAAATTTGCGCGGATGCTTCTTGCGGGAGGAAATTATGGGGGAAAACGCATTCTGACACCCAGAACCGTACAGTATCTGACCGGCGGCCAGCTTGAGCCCCGGCAGCAGAGAAGCTTCAGCCAGTGGATTGGTCTGGAGGGCTACAGCTATGGCAACCTGATGAGAGTATGTAAAGAGCCGGGCACGGCCTCTGGGCTGACCAGGAAGGGAGAGTACGGCTGGGACGGCTGGCTGGGCGTCTATTTTGCCAATTTCCCGGAGGAAAATATGACCATCCTCATGGGGACACAGAAAAAGGACGGAGGAACTTTTTCCCTGACGAGGAAGCTGCGGAATCTGATTCTGAGTAACTTTTAGTACTGCTTTGATGGTCTGAACGAGCTTATTCCGGCAGTATTTTGCCTGTCTGGAAACGCACGGAATTAAGATAGAGAATCAAATAAGAAGAAAGAATCAAGATAAAGAATCTGGTGTAAAGCATGGAATCAGCCTGCATTACATCAGATTTTTTGAATCACAGAATGTTCGTCGGATTGCGTGGGACTATATGAGAAGCCGGTTCCCGCCAGAGCTTCCGGAAAGCCGGTTCCTGCTGCCGGCTTGTGGAAAGAGGCTTATGGAAAATAATGGTAAATGCGAACATATGGTTGAAAAAGAACATACGTTCTGGTATAATAGATTCCATCAGGCAGACAAAAGGGGGTGTGTGAAGTGGAGAAGAACAATCGCACTTATATTTCCATTGATCTGAAATCCTTCTATGCCTCCGCAGAGTGTGTGGAGCGGGGGCTGGATCCATTGTGTACGAACCTTGCGGTGGCGGACAGCAGCCGTACCGAGAAGACCATCTGCCTTGCGGTGTCCCCTTCTCTCAAGGCCTATGGAATCCCGGGGCGGGCGAGACTGTTCCAGGTGGTTCAGAGAGTCCGGGAAGTGAACGCGGAACGTCTGCGGAGGGCGCCTGGACATGTTTTTAACGGTTCTTCCTGCGACGCGGAGGAGCTGAAGGACCATCCGGAATATTCCGTTTCCTATATTACGGCGCCGCCCAGAATGGCTCTTTACATGGAATACAGCAGAAGAGTTTACGACATTTACCTGAAATATGTGGCGCCGGAGGATATCCATGTCTATTCCATAGACGAGGTGATGATGGACGTGACCTGCTATCTGGACACTTACGGGCTTACCGCAAGGGAACTGGCTAAGAAAATGATACGGGAGATTCTGGAGGAGACGGGTCTTACCGCCACAGCGGGGATTGGCACGAATCTCTACCTCAGCAAGATAGCCATGGATATCGGGGCGAAGCATGTGGAGCCGGACGAGGACGGCGTACGGATTGCGGAACTGGACGAGATGTCTTACAGAAGGCTGCTGTGGGATCACCGTCCGCTTACCGATTTCTGGCGGGTGGGCAGGGGATATGCCCGGAAGCTGGAAGAAAACGGGATGTTTACCATGGGAGATGTGGCCAGATGTTCCGTTGGGAAGGCAGGCGATTATTATAATGAAGATTTACTATACCGGCTGTTTGGCGTGAACGCCGAGCTTCTGATCGATCATGCCTGGGGCTGGGAACCCTGTACCATGTCGGATATCAAGGCGTATAAGCCGGAGAACAGCAGCATGAGCTCCGGGCAGGTGCTGAAATGCCCCTATGATTTCGAGAAGGGAAAGCTGATCGTGCGGGAGATGACAGATCTTTTGGTATTGGATCTGGTGGACAAAGGGCTGGTGACGGACCAGATGGTTCTGACCATAGGCTATGACATTGAGAACCTGACCGACCCGGATATCCGGAAGCGCTATAAAGGGCCCGTGACCACTGATCATTATGGAAGGAAGGTTCCGAAGCACGCCCATGGCAGTATCAACCTTGGGAGGAAGACCTCTTCCACCAGGCTGATACTGGATGCCGTGACGGAACTGTATGACCGGGTTGTGGACAGGAATCTGCTGATCAGAAGGGTGACGGTGGCGGCAGGCCGTGTGATGGAGGAGAGCCTGGCTTCGGAGGATAATGCATTCGAGCAGCTGGACCTCTTTACGGACTATGAAGCGCTGGAGAGACAGAGGGAGAGGGAGGCGGCCGAACTGGCCAGGGAGAGAAGGATGCAGGAAGCCATGCTGACCCTCAGGAAGAAATTCGGCAAAAATGCCGTTCTGAAGGGGATGAATCTGGAGGAAGGAGCCATGACACAGGAACGCAACAGGCAGATTGGGGGGCACAGGGCGTAGAAAAATGAAAGATAATTACGAAGATATTCTATATTTACCGCATCATGTATCTACGACGCATCCGCATATGCCCACAGCCGACCGGGCGGCACAGTTTTCGGCCTTCGCCGCGCTGACCGGGTATGAAGAGGTCATCAGAGAAGAGGGCAGGCTGACGGAAGAAAGGATAGAGCTGGACGAAGATGCAAAAGCGCTTCTGGACGAGAAGCTGCGGATGCTGCAGGAAAGGATAGAGGAAGGTCCCCAGGCAGTGATTACGTATTTCTGTCCGGACGGGAAGAAGGCCGGAGGGGCCTATGTGACAGTCAGAGGCCGGGTCAGGAAAATTGACCCATATGAGCAGGTGCTGGTGATGACAGATGGCACCAGGATAGCTGTGGGGGAGATTGTACAGCTTACATGATTTTCTATACAGATTCTGTCACTTTCTATAATCTCTGTGGTCCGAATTTGACCCGGCAGGAATTCGATGATATATTTATACATGAAAGGAAAACATAGTCGTATAAAGGAAATACCGGTTTCCAGATCTGTATATGGAAAGATAAGACCTGGAACCTGGCAGGGAGTGGAGGATGTCTGCAAAGGATAAAATAACGGCCAATAGCAGAACCAGAATTTTTGCGAAGGTTATGGTCAGCTTTCTGCTGATCATTCTGGTTCCCACGGTGATCATGGGGATCGTATGGTATCAGGATATCAGGAAGAAGAACCATGGGGACATGATGGAGAAGGAACGCCGTAATCTGGCGGAAGTGCAGGAGGCGTACAGGCGTATTGTCAACTCCGTGGAACAGGACCTGGTAGGTGTGCTCTATGGCACAGCCTATAAGAATTATATGACTACAAAAAAGCCGGAGCATATGATACGTGTGATGGCAGAAGTCTCCGGAATTACTAACTGGAACCCATCCCTGTATTCTGTCTATCTGTATGAAACGGAAACCGGGAAAATCTGGGATTCCACCTCGAAACAGCAGAGTCTGGAATTCTTTTATGATACTGCCTGGCTGGAGCAAAAGAATTTATCGGTAAGTGTGCAGTACCTTCCTGTTCGAAAAAGCATGGATGAAGGCTTCCTTGAAAAAATGCCGACCGTCGGTATGGCCGCACAGTACTCGGTGAAGAATGTGATGACGATGATCACGCCCCGGGAGCTGAAGGGGGTTCTGGTGGGCAATATAGATATGGAAGCCCTGGGAAAGGAATTGTTCGAGCAGTTTGGACGCAGGGACAGGCGTATCAGCCTGTTCAGAGAAGAGCAGGTACTGTATGACTCTTTTCCCCAAAGGGAGAGCGGGGGGCAGAACCCGGGAATCTGGACTGGAACGCACAGGAAGGATTTTACATGGCCAGGGGAGAGGAACGGTATTATTTTGCGTGCGCCCTGACAGAGGAAGTATACTATATGGAGTCTATTCCGCTGGACATGATGTACAGCGACAGCATTGGATATGGCGGCTATATTGCAAGAGTGGCGGGAATTGTCCTGGCGGTGATGCTGGCGCTGGCTTTTCTGATAGCAGCCCGGATCTATAGTCCGTTGAGCGAGCTGTACAATGTGGTAAGCGTATACCGGAGGAAAGCCGTTTGGTCCGGACAGGACGAGGAGGCGGAGGGATATGCCATCAAGAAGGCATTCTTTCATATGAAAAATGTGAAAGAAACGGAGGCGGATGCCCGTATTCAGGAGGCTTTTGTCAGCGCGGCCAAGCTGAGAATGCTTTTCGACGGTATCCTTGTCCAGGAGCATTTCTTCCAGGAAACTGCCGCCATCTTCGGTTCGGGGGAGAAGAAGCAGTGTTCTCTGCTGCTGTGCAGGCTGCGGGAGAATCTGGAAAGCAGGGAAAGAGAAACGCGGAACAGAAGACTCCAGGAGACCCTGGACGTATATCTGATGGCCCGTCTGGAAGGAATCCTGTCTGAGACATCGGCTGGGGACTTTGCCGTGCTTTTCAGCGGAGACACGAAGGAGGAAATCCGGAGGTCGGAACAGTTTCTGGTGCGGATTTTCAATGAACTGACAGGGGATGACAATTATTTTGCCTCCAGCGGGGCTTTCTCTGTGAAGGAATCCGTTCAGGAACAGTACAGGCTCTGCAGGATCAGTCTGGAGAACGAAGCATTTTTCCGGAGAAAGGACAGCAAAGGAGGAATGGTATATCCCCTGGCGGAAGAGAATTATAGCTATAAAAGTATGCTGGCTTATGCACCTTCTCTGATCCGGGCCATTGTCACAGGGGAAAACTTGTCCCTTTCAGAGAAACTGGAAGAGCTGCAGAAGGAAATCTGTACTGTGGGAAGGAAGGATTACGCCCAGAACCTTTGTGCCAGGGTTCTGGGAGAGATCGATAAGGAAGTGGGACTGGAACCCCCGGAGGGCAGCCGCGGGGATCCGCTCAGAGAAGTGTATGAGATGCAGCCGCTGGATCAGCTGATGGAATATATGCGAAGAATCCTGTCCGGACGGCTGGAGTACATGAACAGTCAGAAGAACCGCCAGAGGGAGAATAAATATTACCGGGATGCCGTCACCTATATACAGGAAAATTACCGGAAGAATATTAACGTGACGGAGGTGGCGGATGCCATCGGTATCAGCTACGTGTATCTGAACAAAGTATTCAAGGCCCACCATGAGAGAGAAGAGAAGCTTATCGATTACCTGAATCGAATTCGAATCCAGAAGGCGGCAGAGCTGATACGGCAGACAGACGAGACTCTGGCGGTAATCGCACAGGAGGTGGGGTACAACAATGCACAGAGTTTTTCGCGCTTTTTTAAAAAGTATAAGGGACTGACCCCGGGAGAATGGAAGCGGCAGAACCGGGAATAGAGAAGCCGGAGGGATTGTATTCCTATACGGCTTCTTTTATTTTCTATAATCGGAAAGATTTTCTATAGAAAGTGAAGGGAAAAAGGAGAAACACACGATTGTGATGTGTGGATTTGTATGCCTATAATGAATTTGTGGACGGGCCGCATGTAAGGCGCCAATGGCGGCAGGGACATATTGCAGGGAAAAGAGAACATACAAAGGAATACCCTGCAGGAAAGAGAAAGCTGTATAAGCAGCAGGAGGAGGTATGGATTGAAGAGGAAAAGAGGAGCGCTATACTACCTGAAACGTGATTTCTGGCTGTATCTGTGTGTGCTCCCGGTGATTTTGTACTATTTTATCTTTAAATATCTGCCCATGGCGGGAATCGTGATGGCTTTTCAGGATTACAATATTTTCAAAGGTGTCCTGGGTTCTGAATTTGTGGGGATGGAGAATTTTCTCAAGATTTTTAAGAACCAGCAATTCTGGAATTCTATCCGAAACACCCTGGTGCTGAACCTGGCAACCCTGGCGGTCAGCTTTCCGCTGACAATCGGGCTGGCTCTGATGCTCAATGAGCTGCGCGCCGTCAAATTCAAGAGAGTATCTCAATCCCTGCTCTACCTGCCCCATTTCATATCCTGGGTGGTAGTGGCGGGTATCGCCCAGAACCTGTTTAACATGTCTAACGGCACGGTGAACAAGATGCTGGAAGGTATAGGGGTGGGACCGATTCCTTTCCTGAGCAACAATGCATGGTGGGTTTTTACTTATATCCTGTGTAATATCTGGAAGGAGATCGGCTGGGGAACCATTATCTATCTGGCGGCCCTGACGGGGGTGGACGAGAGCCTTTATGAGGCTGCATACCTGGACGGTGCGACCAGACTCCAGAGAATCCGTTATATCACATTGCCAATGATCAAGTCGGTGGCGGCGACTATGCTGATTCTGAATGTAAGTAAGATGATGAGTATCGGTCTGGATGCGCCGCTGCTTCTGGGCAACACAAAGGTGATGGCCATCTCGGAGGTGATCAGCACTTATGTATACCGGCTGGGCATCGAGAAGGCCCAGTATGATCTGGCCACAGCCATCGGCCTGTTTCAGTCATTGGTAAATATCGTGATTCTGGTGGCGGTGGACCGGGCTGCGAAGCTTATGGGAGAGGAGGGAATACTATGAGAGGGAAAAAAAGGAAGTTGTCCTTTGGAGAAGTTCTGCTGTATGTCATTATTACCCTCATCGTAATTCTGTGTACCTATCCTTTCCTGAATGTGCTGGCCTGCTCCGTCAGTGGAAAGGCGGCTGTGCTGGGAGGGAAGGTAACCTTTTATCCCATTGATTTTCAGCTGGATTCTTACCGGGAAATCTTCAAACAGCAGTCTATCTGGCTGTCAATGCGGGTGTCCTTTGTGGTGACATTGTCCGGGACCGCCCTGGGGCTTGCATTAACCATAGCGGCTGCCTATGCTCTGTCCAAGGAGAAGCTGAAAGGCAGGAAGATTATCAGCGGATTTCTGCTGTTTACCATGTACTTTGGAGGAGGCATCATTCCCACCTTTATCGTGGTGCACGGACTTGGCATGTATGATACTTATGCGGCTCTGGTGGTGCCCTCTGCCATGAGCGTGTTTAACTTCATTGTGATGCGGACCTTCTTCCGGGAATTGCCAAAAGAACTGGAGGAAGCCGCTCTGATCGACGGGGCCGGGGATATGAAAGTTCTGTTTCAGATTGCGCTGCCTCTGTCTGTGCCGATCATTGCCACAATAGGGCTGTTTTATGCGGTGGGATATTGGAACGATTATTTCAGTTCCCTCATCTATATTCAGTCAGGGGAGAAATTCTCTCTGCAGCTGCGTCTGCGGCAGATGCTATTTGCCAATGAACTGAACCAGGCTTCAGTGGCGGCGGAGGGCATGGGTACCCAGGCCATGTCAGAATCCCTGAAGATGGCCACCATTGTGTTTGCCACTCTGCCCATCATTGTGGTGTATCCCTGGCTGCAGAAGTATTTTGTGAAGGGCGTTATGTTGGGATCGGTCAAAGGGTGACATATAAAAGAAAATGTTTCAGAGAAATGCAGGCGGCGGGTGCACGCCGCCCGTGGGAAAGAACAGCCGCAGGTATCTGCGGCGGAATGGAGAGTATGATGTTAAAGAGAAGAAACGGATTTAGCGCGGCTATGCTGGCCATCGTATTGGCGGGAAGTATGCTTCTGGGAGGATGCGGCCAGGGGGAAGGAGGCGGAGCATCATCCGCCGGCACAGAAAACCGGGAAAGTACACCTGAGAGCAGTTCTCAGACAGAGTCCCAGGCAGATGGAAAGGATGGGGAGGAGGCTGACGGCTATCAGACCACCTATGGGGATAAAACGTTTGACAATGTGACCATCACGGTTGAGATTTTTGACCGAAGCAATGCGCCGGAGGGTTCCACTGTCACAGATAATAAATGGACGGAATATATCAACCAGGAGATGAACAAGGTAGGAATCAACGTGGAATTTGTGGCTGTGCCCAGAAGTGAAGAGGTGACGAAGCTCCAGACTATGATGGCCACAGGTACTTCTCCTGATCTGACCTTTATCTACAATATTGAGGTGGCAAAGTCTTACTTTGAAGATGGCGGTACCTATAACCTCAGCGAGTATGTTGACGGAGCAGACCAGGCCAGGAACCTGAAAGCTTATGTGACGGAGGATGTGCTGGATTACGGGCGTAACGAGAACGGTGAATTGTTCGCTGTCACAGCAAGAAGAGCCAGCGGAGCCATGATGGAGACCTTTATCCGCAAGGACTGGCTGGATGAGCTGAATATGGAAATTCCCACTACTGTGGAGGAGCTGCATACGGTACTGAAAGCGTTTAAGGATAATTATCCCGACTGCGTACCTTATTATTCCGCACAGTTTGGTGCTTATGCTCTGGCACCGCTGGCACATTCCTTCCTGGAATCCGCGCCGGATGGAAAAACCTACAACAAGAATTTCTGGAATCTGCTGTATAAGGATGAGGGAGCGGTAGAATACCTCAGATTCCTCAACACATTGTACAACGAGGGCCTGGTGGAAGCGGAGTACTATACGGC
>JAAWLQ010000085.1 GCA_022797995.1 Lachnospiraceae bacterium | reverse complement strand
CTGGAGGACGCCGGGGTGTACAAGAGGACGCCCGAAGGGCAGCAGGCATTTGACAGATTTATACAGAGCCTGTAAAATGATGGCAGAGAGCAGCTTAGTGGCCTGCCGTCAGGAAGGAAGTTCTTCTCATTGAGCGATTTTTATGGGTTATGGCTGGAAAACAGGGCCGGACAGAGCTTTGCCGGGACGAATAAAGGGGCAACGCGGTCCGGCCTTTTATCCTGTTACATTTTAGTTTCAGGAGAGGCGGATGTGGGAAGGAACCGGGTTATGGCAGAGCCCCGGACAGGGGACGGAAATGTTTATGGCCAGTATGGAGTGAGAGAATGGTAAAATATGCGTTAATCAGTGACATACACGGAAATTATAAGGCCCTGGAGGCCTTTTTGACATATATCGGGGAAAATCCGGTGGACGGCGTCATCGCGCTGGGAGATTATGTGACGGACGGGCCTTATCCGGAGCGGACCATAAAGCTGTTGCAGGAAATGTGTGAAAAATATACCTGCTACCTGCTTCGCGGCAACCGGGAAGATTATCTGCTGAACAATACGGATAATCGGGAGGGATGGAAACCATCCTCCGCCAACGGCACGCTGTATTATACCCTCAGGCGTCTGACGGAATCAGACAGGGCTTTCCTGGCTTCCTTCCCGACGGAGCGGGAGGCGGTAATCGGGGAATGCCCACCATTGTATCTCTGTCATGGGGTTCCGGGGAAAGTAAGAGGGAATGTCCATGAAGAGGCGGGTCTGAAGGAAAGAGTGATGCTGGAATTGCCTTATGACTATCTGCTGGGCGGGCACAGTCATCACCAGGAAAAAGATGTGCTCTATGGGAAGACTTACATCAATCCGGGGTCGCTGGGATTTGCCGTTGACAATGTGGGCAGACATGCACAGTTTGCCCTGCTGACAGGCAGCCGGGAAGGCTGGCGGACGGAGTTCAGATCCATTTCCTATGATGTGGAGGGATATCTGCGGGCCTTTGCGGAGAGCGGTGTGGATGAAATAGGCATGACCCTGAATAAGGCGGTAAAGAAAAGCCTTGTGACAGGCGTAAACTATTTCTATAAATGCATCGTGGCCATGGATGAGGAGGCAAAAAAGGCAGGGGTAAAATCCATTGGGGAAATGCCGGAAGAAATGTGGCGCGGGCTGGAGGACAGATTCGGATTATGAAATTTTTGCTGGTGGCAGTGAATGCAAAATACATCCATTCCAACCCTGCGATATACAGTCTGCGGGCCTGTGTGGGAGAGGAACTTCGGCGGTATGTGGAGCTGGCGGAATATACAATCAATCAGCCCATGGGGGAAATCCTTGCGGATATTTATGAGAGGAAGCCGGATGTGACAGGCTTCTCCTGTTACATCTGGAACTGGAGACTGGTTCGGGAGCTGCTGACGGAGCTGGCAAAGCTTCTGCCGGAGACGGATATCTGGCTGGGAGGCCCTGAGGTATCCTGGGATGCAGGTGAGCTTCTGCGGAAATATCCCCAGGTTACCGGAGTCATGGTGGGAGAGGGCGAGGCCACATTCAGGGAGCTGCTGGAGACTTATGTGCGTCACTGGGAAGGCAGTGAGGAATATGGCAGAGACAGTTCAGACCACGGAGAGCAGGCAGGAAGGAGTAAAACCGGACGGGACAGGGTGGATTTACCGGGCATGGCGGACAAGAGAAGCCGGCAGCAGGATGAAAAATGGAAGAATATTCCGGGTCTATATCTGCGGTCGGGAGCAACGCCGCCCCGGGCATGCGTAAAACTGGATGATATTCCTTTCCTCTATCGTGATCTGGCGCCTTTTGAGAACAGAATTATCTATTATGAGAGTAGTAGAGGCTGTCCCTTCCTGTGCAGCTATTGCCTGTCCTCTCTGGAGAAGCAGCTGCGCTTTCGTGACATAAGTGTCATAAAGGAAGAACTGCAGTTTTTCCTGGACAATAAAGTGAAGCAGGTGAAGTTTACAGACAGAACCTTTAACTGCAATCATGAGCATGCGATGGCTGTCTGGAGATATCTGAGAGAACATGACAATGGCGTCACAAACTTTCACTTTGAGATATCGGCGGATATTCTGCGGGAAGATGAGATAGAGCTGCTGGGGAAGATGCGGCCTGGGCTGGTACAGCTGGAAATCGGCGTCCAGTCGGCGAATCCCCAGACGCTGAAAGCAATCCGACGGGTGACGGAGCTGGAGAAGCTGGAAAAAATTGTGGCGGCAATCCGCAAAAACAGAAATATTCATCAGCATCTGGACCTGATAGCGGGCTTGCCTTACGAAGATTACGAAAGCTTTGGAAATTCTTTTAACCGGGTTTACCATATGCGTCCGGAACAGCTGCAGCTGGGTTTCCTGAAAGTGCTCAAGGGTTCCGAAATGTGGGAAAAGGCAGACGAATACGGAATTATCTATCAGGAGCAGCCGCCCTACGAGGTATTGTATACCCGATGGCTTACCTTTGAGGATGTCCTGAAGCTGAAGGGGATCGAAGAGATGGTGGAGCTTTATTACAACAGCGGACAGTTTACGCACACGCTGCCGTTTCTGGAGAAAGCCTTTGCGAATCCCTTCGAAATGTACGAAGCAATGGCGGAATTTTACCGGGAGAAGGGATACTTTAAAGCAAGTCCTGCCCGGGGGTATCGCTATCAGGTCCTGCTTGATTTTGCATTAAAACATGATGAAAAGCGGGAAGCAGTGTACAGGGAGCTTCTGACTTATGACATGTATCTGCGGGAGAAGGCAAAGAGCAGGCCGGCCTTTGCCGCAGATCTGTCCTGGTGCCGGGAAATCATCCGCGATTTTTATCAGGAGGAAGAGAGGACCCGCAGGTATCTGCCAGACTATGGGGAATATGACGGAAGGCAGCTGAGTAAGATGACCCATCTGGAGCCCTTTGTCTGGCCGGTGTGGGACAGGGAACGGATGGCTGAAATATATGAATGCATTGGAAGGTCAGGCGGCGGGGACGTCGGCACCGGGCCGGAATTTATCCTGTTTGATTATCGGAAGAGGAATCCTCTGAATCATGGGGCAGAGACCTGCCGGGTGGTTTGGGACTGGAATCCCGGGTCCCGGGTCCTCTGAGCGGAACAGACATGTTCTGTTTTGCGATGTTGCAGCATAAAATAGACATGGATATCCTGTAGAAACGGCATGTCTGTGCCGGGGAGTGACAGTGGATTAACTTCCGCTCTCCTTTAGCTTTTGCCTGAGATGTCGTATGATAGCATCCCTGTTGGCGGAACGCAGGCCTTCGGCAATGTGTATCAGGCGTTCCACCTGAAAGTCTTCGCCCTGAGAGAGCCAGTAATCCGCAAGCTGATAATAAGTGCGGCTGATATCCGTGCTGGTACTGACTGCAAACTCCATGAGCACGGAGGCTTCCGTATCGTAACCGGCTTCCAGAAGCAGATCGGCCCATTTCTGCAGAGTGCGGACCAGCAGCGTATAATTCTGATCGTATTCGGACAATACAGTGATATTGGCCGTGCCGTATTCCAGCTTCAGGTCAGTGTTGGACCAGCCGGTGAGATTCACGATCTTCCGGGAAGTCATAGATTCCGCAATGCCGATACATTCCATGACATCGGGATTTTCATTTAATAAATGTGTGGGAAAAGCCTCCAGGGGGACGGAAATATAATGCAGATCGTCCAGAGGTTTGCGCCGGACGGAATTGGCCTGAGCTTCCCGGGCCCAGAAGTTTTTCTCACTGTTGCGGTTTTTTCTCGCCTGCCTTTTGATATTGTAGGAAATCAGTACGGAAAAGGTAATAAAGCTTGCCAAAAATCCTAAATTCATATATAATTCCTTTCGTAAGGAGCCATAACCTGCCGCAGTTCGTTGGAGAAGAACTGTGACAGAAGATTCAGAACAGGAGTCTGCCATGTTTAACATGAACAATAAAAAAACAAGACAGAAAGTGTCCGCGGTAATTGTGATACTGCTGGTGCTTGCCATGCTTATTCCAACTCTATCATATTTGATTTATTAATTCAATACTTTGATGAGCAGGAATTCAGAGGATGGATGAGAGTAAAAAACGGCGGGTAAACTGCCGGATACAGAACGGGAAGTGACGGTAAATGAAAAGTAGTATGAAAAAATGGATGAGAAGAATCAGCTTTTCAATATCGGTATTGACCTTTGTGTTAATGGCCGGTATGACGGCGGGAGCTCAGGAGAACGCCGTTATTAAGAAAGGAATTTTTGCAGGGGGCATTGAACTGTCCGGTATGGATGCGGCCCAGGCCCGGCAGGCAGTCAGTGACTATGTGGAAGAACTGAAGGAGACGGAGATTACGCTTCTGGCGGCAGCGGATACGGAAGTCGTGGTGACGGCAGGAGAGCTGGGCATTACCTGGGCGAATCCGGAGCTGGTGGCCGAAGCCATGGAAGTGGGAACCAGGGGAAATGTAATCGAGCGGTATAAGGTGCTGAAGGATCTGGAGCATGATAATCTGATTTATCCTATCCGGTTTTCTTTTGACCTGCAGGCAATCAGCGATATCCTTCTTGAGAGATGCGTGCCGTACGATTCGGAGGCGGTGGATGCCACACTGACCCGGGAGAACGACGAATTTCATGTGACGGAAGGGAAGATAGGATATGCGTTGGATGTGGAGACTTCCGTCGACAAGGTGAACAAATTCCTGACGGAGGAGTGGGACCAGGCACCCTGTACGATTCCTCTGGATGTGGATGTGACGGAGCCCAGAGGCAACGCGGAGGATCTGGCCCAGGTGAAGGATGTTCTGGGTACCTTTATGACAAATTACAGTCCCGCCAATTCGAATAGAGGCCGGAATGTGATAAATGGTACAAATCTGATTAACGGCACGCTGCTGTATCCAGGAGATGAATTTTCCACATATGAGTATGTGTCTCCCTTCACAGTGGCGAACGGTTATTATATGGCAGGCTCCTACATGAACGGCAGAGTTGTGGACAGTCTGGGCGGAGGAATCTGCCAGGTTTCCACGACACTTTACAATGCGGTGCTGCTGGCGGAGCTTGAGGTGACGGAACGCTTTAATCATTCCATGATTGTGGGCTATGTGGAGCCCTCCGCGGATGCCGCCATAGCGGAAGGCGTGAAGGACTTTAAGTTCGTCAATAATCTGGAATATCCCATATATATTGAAGGAACTACCACGGACAAATATGTCACTTTCACGATTTACGGCAAAGAGACCAGAGCCTCCGATCATGAGGTGCGCTATGAGAGCAAAGTCCTTGAGGTAATCCAGCCGCCTGCGGATGCCATCTATCCGGATGAGGCACAGCCCATCGGGTATATCACAGTCGAGGGCGCGCACATAGGCTATAAGGCGCAGCTGTGGAAGATAGTGCTGGAGGGCGGAAAGGAAGTCAGCCGCACTCAGGTGAACAGCAGCAATTACAGGATGGTTCCCAGAAGTGCCACAGTGGGAACTGCCACCGCGGACCCGGTGGCACATGAAGAAATCATGGCGGCAATCGGTACGGCCAATATAGACCACGTGCAGAATGTGATTGCCATTTTGACCGGTCAGGCACAGCAAAACGCGGAAAATCCGGAAGCAGGAGAGGAATAATTGAAAAATGTGTTTCGGCGTGGAGGGACAGGATGAAGACGGGAAAAGTGCCGGAAAATGTCCTGAAACGGTCCGTTTTACGACAGATCAGAACGAAGAGAAGTGAAGTGCTGGGTGGCGCGGGGACAGGGGTGGACTGCGCCACTTTCTCATTTCAGGGCGAGGGAGAATATGTGGCCTGTGTGCAGGAAGCGGTGCTTGCCCCGGGCGGTTCATCCGGACAGAATATGGATGTTCCGGAGAAGCTTACGACCATAGCCGCATTGATACAGAAATGTGTAAATAATCTGGCTGCAGGCGGCGGGAGAGCGGCGGCTGTCCTGATTGCCCTCATGCTGCCGGAGACGTCAGAGGAGTCTCAGCTGAAGACGCTGATGGCGGAAGCGGAGGAAAAATGTGGAGAATTATCTCTGCAGATAGCAGGCGGCCAGACCAGAATCACGCCGGCGGTAAAGCTGCCGGTGGCGACGATAACCGGCATCGGAAGACTGTGGAATAAGGAAATCGCTTCCGGAGAAGCGAAGCCGGGACAGGATATAGTGCTCAGCAAATGGATCGGCCTGGAAGGAACGGCATATCTGGCCGGAAGAAACAGGGAAAAGCTTCTGGGGCGGTATCCTGCCTGGTTTGTGGAGGAGGCGGAAGGCTTTGAGCAATATTTATCCATTGTACCGGAGGCGGAAATTGCCGTGAAGCGGGGCGTGACCGTCATGCACGATGCTTCGGAAGGCGGTATATTCGGAGCGCTCTGGGAGCTGGCAGAGAGATTGAAAGCGGGGCTGACAGTAGATATGCGCAGACTGCCCCTCCGCCAGGAGACGGTGGAAGTATGTGAATGCTGCGGTGCGAATCCCTATGAGCTGTTGTCGGGCGGCTGTCTGATTATGATATCCGACGACGGTCCGGCGCTGGAGGCGGCGCTGGAAGCGGCGAATATTCCGGCGGTGACAGTGGGAAAGATCACGGACAGCAACGACAGGATTCTGCTCAGCGGGGAGGAAGTCCGCTATCTGGACAGACCTAAAAATGACAGTATTTTCAGCCTGACGGATTCCTGAAAGTCAGGAGAAAACAGGAATACAAAAAAGAGAGGAGACTAAGATGAGAGAGGCATTACTGGCAATAATTGAGAGGAACAGTCGGATTGACATAAAGGAACTGGCAATCCTTCTCGGTGTGGAAGAGGCGGCAGTGGCAAACGAGCTGGCCAACATGGAGGCGGAAGGGATTATCTGCGGATATCATACTCTGATAGACTGGGAGAAGACCTCGAACGAAAAGGTGACCGCGCTGATTGAGGTGCGTGTGACGCCCCAGAGAGGACAGGGATTTGACAGTATAGCAGAGCGTATTTATCAGTATCCCGAGGTGCAGAGCGTATATCTGATTTCCGGAGGCTATGATCTGATGGTGATACTGGAGGGCAAGACCCTGCGGGAGGTATCCGCTTTTGTGTCGGATAAGCTTTCCACACTGGATTCTGTGCTCAGTGCGGCAACTCACTTCATTCTGAAAAAGTATAAGGATCACGGCACGGTGCTGGCCAGAAAAAAAGAAGATGAAAGGGAGATGATTACCCCATGAGGAATCCGTTAGCAGAAAAGGTTGTGGAAATCAAGCCGTCGGGAATCCGCAAATTCTTCGATATTGCCCAGGAGATGAAAGATGCCATTTCGCTGGGGGTAGGCGAGCCTGATTTTGATACTCCCTGGCATATCAGGGATGAGGGAATATATTCCCTGGAGAAGGGAAAGACATTTTATACCTCCAATGCGGGTCTGAAGGAGCTGCGGGAGGAAATCGGCAATTATATTTACAGGAAACAGGGGATCCGGTATGAACATCCGCTGAAGGAAATCCTGGTCACAGTGGGGGGCTCGGAGGCCATCGACATAGGCTTTCGCGCCATGATTAATCCGGGGGATGAGGTGCTGATTCCGCAGCCCAGCTTTGTTTCCTATGAGCCCTGTGCGGTGATGGCGGGAGCGAAGCCGGTGATTATCAATCTGAAGGCGGAGAATGAATTCCGGCTTACGGCCCGGGAACTGGAGGAGGCCATTACGGACAGGACGAAGCTTCTGGTGCTGCCTTTCCCCAACAATCCTACCGGCGCTATCATGGAAAGAAAGGATCTGGAAGCTATTGCGGAAGTGATTATAAAGCATGACATATATGTCATGTCAGACGAAATCTATTCCGAGCTCAGCTATAAGGAAAAACATGTATCCATTGCCCAGCTTCCGGGAATGCAGGAGAGAACCATACTGATCAACGGCTTTTCCAAAGCCTTTGCCATGACGGGATGGCGGCTGGGCTATGCCTGCGGGCCGGAGAATATCATCGAACAGATGATCAAGATTCATCAGTTTGCCATTATGTGCGCTCCTACCACCAGTCAGTATGCGGCCATAGAGGCACTGAAAAACGGCGACGATGATGTGACGGAGATGTGCACTGCCTATAATCAGAGAAGGCGCTTTCTACTTCATGCGTTCAGAGAGATGGGATTGGAATGCTTTGAACCTTACGGGGCGTTTTATATGTTTCCCTGTATCAAAGAATTCGGCCTGACCAGCGATGAGTTTGCCATGCGGTTTCTGAAGGAAGAGAGAGTTGCGGTGGTGCCGGGAACGGCCTTCGGGGATTGTGGAGAGGGGTATCTCCGGATATCTTATGCCTCCTCTCTGGATAATCTCAGGACTGCAATGGAGCGGATGAACCGTTTCGTGTCAAAGCTGAGGGAAGAGAAGAAGGGATAAAGTGCATATCATTTTACATCAACCGGAGATACCGGGAAATACGGGAAATATCGGGCGTACCTGTGTGGCAACAGGCACGCCCCTGCATTTGATTGAGCCTTTGGGTTTTCGGCTGGATGAGAAGTCTCTCAGGCGCGCCGGAATGGATTACTGGCATGAGCTTGAAGTGCACAGATATGTGAACTTTGAAGAATTTCAGAGACTCCATCCGGGCGCAAAAATCTGGATGGCAACTACGAAAGCAAAGTATGTTTATACGGAAGTTGCATATGGACCGGATGATTATCTGATGTTCGGCAGGGAAAGCGCCGGGATTCCGGAGGAGATTCTGGTGGAGCATGAGGAAAACTGTATCCGGATTCCGATGCTTCCGGCTATTCGCTCCCTGAATCTGTCCAATTCCGTGGCTGTGGTGCTGTATGAGGCGCTGCGTCAGAATGGCTTTGGCGGCATGCAGAAGGAGGGAGAGCTGCACAGGCTGCACTGGAAGTGCTGATCTGGCGTAACAGTTCAAACAGGGCACTGAACTGTTATGATCTGGCTTAGCTTTATAAAAAGTTCACTTGTGTTGGCAGATACTTTCAAGTATACTAAGGAAGGTATGAACATATGAAAGTATAATTGCTGAGGCCGACAATTTACTGTCGGATACAGGGAAATGAGGAAACGAAATCGTGTCAGAGATATATGATGAAAAGGAAGAGACGGAAGTAAAGAATCAGACGGCGGAAGGGGACAAAGCGGAGGATTCGACCGGGGAGAAGGCACCGGGAGAGGAGAAGCCGGCGGAGAAGTCTGACCTGACAGAGGGGCATTCTGACGCTTCTACCACAAAAAATGCGGGGAAAAGCGAGAACAGTGAATATGAAGATGTCTGCTTTATCTGCCGCAGGCCTGAGAGCAAGGCAGGTAAGATGTTTAAGCTGCCCAATAATATCTGTATCTGCAACGACTGTATGCATAAGACCATGGAGACGGTCAGTCAGTTCGATTATCAGGGAATGCTGAATAATCCTCAGTTCCAGAATGAGCTGGATCAGCTGACAAAGCAGGGAGGTTTTCCGAATATCAGCTTTGTCAATCTGGCTGATCTGCGGGGAGACGGAGGAATACCCAACAAGCAGAAGCTGAAGAAGAAAAAGAAGCAGGAAAATGAGGAGCCGGTGCTGAACATCCGGAATATTCCCGCACCGCATAAGATCAAAGCCAGTCTGGACGAATATGTGGTGGGTCAGGACCATGCCAAAAAAGTCATATCCGTGGCTGTTTACAATCACTATAAGCGGGTGGCCACCGGCACAATGGACAACATCGAAATAGAGAAGTCCAATATACTGATGATAGGTCCCACAGGCTGCGGCAAAACTTATCTGGTCAAGACACTTGCCAGACTTCTTGACGTGCCTCTTGCCATTGCGGATGCCACTTCGCTGACGGAGGCAGGATACATCGGAGACGATATTGAGTCGGTGGTGTCCAAGCTGCTGGCCGCGGCGGACAATGATGTGGAAAAGGCTGAAAGAGGCATTATTTTCATAGATGAGATCGATAAGATTGCAAAGAAGAGAACGACCAACACCCGGGATGTCAGCGGGGAGAGCGTACAGCAGGGGATGCTGAAGCTTCTGGAGGGAGCCGAGGTGGAGGTGCCTGTAGGCGCCAACAGCAAGAATGCCATGGTTCCGCTGGCCACGGTGAACACCCGGAATATCCTGTTCATCTGCGGTGGTGCCTTCCCGGATCTGGATGAAATCATCAAGGAGCGCCTGAGCAGGACAACTGCCATCGGATTTAATTCCGAGCTGAAAGACAAATATGACAAGGACAAAAATATCCTTTCCAAAGTGACAGTGGAGGATATCAGAAAGTTTGGAATGATACCGGAATTTATCGGCCGTCTGCCCATCATCTGCACGCTGGAGGGACTGAATGCGGAGATGATGGTGAAGATTCTGAAAGAGCCGAAGAATGCTATCCTGAAGCAGTATCAGAAGCTGCTGGAGCTGGACGAAGTAAAGCTGGAATTCGCGGACGAGGCGCTGGAAGCCATAGCGGAGAAGGCCATGAAGAGAGAGACCGGCGCCAGGGCGCTGCGCTCCATTATCGAGGAATTCATGCTGGATATCATGTATGAGATTCCGAAGGACGATAATATCGGAAGGGTCACAATTACCAGGGAATATATCGAAGGCACCGGCGGTCCGGTCATTGAGATTCGGGGAAATCTGCTTCTGGAATCCTCTTCGGAGCCGGAAGGGAGTAAAAAATGAATCCTGCGTCTATTATGAAGCTGATGAATGCAAAGAATCAGTTCAGCAATAATCACCCGAAGTTTGAGGCATTTCTGAATTCGGTACTTTCAAGAAAGATTGAAGAGGGAACAGTGATTGAGATGACTGTGACACGACCGGGGGAGAGGCCGCTTACGGCGAATATCAAAGTACAGCAGTCGGACCTGGAGCTGCTGGAGGAATTGAAGGGGTTGATGAAATGATTTACCTGTCTCATTTTTCTTTCCCGGATATCGAGCAGGAATACAGCTTCATTATGGAGCTGAAAAGGACATGCTATGACACGGTTTATCCCTTTCAGATATTGTCCAGGCATGGTCTGCGGATGCTGGATTTCGAGCCCATTACTATCCTGTATGGCGGAAATGGTTCCGGCAAGACCACGGCGCTCAATGTGATTGCCGAGAAGCTGAAGCTGGAAAGGGATACGGCTTATAATAGGTCTAACTTTTTTGAAGACTATACGAAGATGTGCGACTATGAGGTCCAGGAGAAGATTCCGAGGGTAAGCAGAATTGTCACAAGCGACGATGTCTTCGATTTCATATTGAACCTGAGAGAGCTGAACGAGGGGATAGACCGGAAAAGGGAAGACTTGTTTGAAGAATATCTGGAGAATAAATACACCCATTTTCAGATGAAGTCCCTGGATGACTATGAGCAGCTGAAAAAGGTGTGCATGGCGCGAAGTAAGACCCAGTCGAAATATGTCAGAAAGAATCTGGCGGATAATGTGCGGGAACATTCCAATGGGGAAAGCGCCTTTCTGTATTTCACAGAGAAAATCCAGGAAAACGGACTGTATCTTCTGGATGAGCCGGAGAACAGTCTGTCACCACAGCGTCAGCTGGAGCTGATGAAGTTTCTGGAGGATTCTGTTCGCTTTTTTGGGTGTCAGTTTATCATATCCACACATTC
>JAAWLQ010000084.1 GCA_022797995.1 Lachnospiraceae bacterium | reverse complement strand
GGGCACTGTAGGCCACCATCCCTGCCTTCACAGGCATCCCCTGAAGCGAGGCTTGGCCGCCTCTTTTTTGCTTCGTATCTTTGTGCCGTTTCTCTGTGTAATCCTTTTCGACCGCTCAGTTTTCCGGCAGGGAAACTTCCTCGATGAGCCGCATAATGGTCTTGATGGAATCCATCTGGCCGCTGTCGTTCATGGCATTGCGGAAAGTCTGCCGGGAGAAATAAAGCTCGTGCACCTTATCCAGCAGCATTTCGGTAGTCAGGTCGTCCTCGTTGATGACAAGAGAGAAGCCCTGGGCTTCAAAGGACTTTGCATTGAGCAGCTGATCGCCCCGGCTGCTGGAAGCGGGAAGGGGTATGAGGATATTCGGCTTTTTCAACGCCAGAAGCTCGCAGATGGCATTGGCGCCGGCCCTGGAAATGACCAGGTCAGCCATGGCGAACAGATCCTTCAGCTCTGCCTTTACATATTCGAATTGTTTATAACCTGCGGTATTCAGAAGCAGATTGTCTATTTTATCTTTTCCACAGAGGTGAACCACCTGAAAATCCGTCAGCAGTCTGGGAAGAGCCTGGCGAACGGCTTTGTTCACATTGGCGGCGCCCAGACTTCCGCCGATCACCATGATGACCGGTTTGTTGGCGCTGAATCCACACATATCAAGCCCGGCCAGCTTATTCCCCTGAGCCAGTTCCGCCCGGATGGGGGATCCGGTGAGCACGGCCTTGTCCCCGGGAAGGCTCTGCAGCGTCTCCGGGAAATTGCAGCAGACTTTTTTGGCTGCGGAAATGCACATTCTGTTAGCCAGGCCGGGCGTCATATCGGATTCATGGATAATACATGGAATACCCAGGGAAGCGGCGGCGCGGACTACCGGAACAGAGACAAACCCACCCTTCGAGAAAACTGCGTTGGGCCTGTAGCTTTTCAGAAATTTTCTGGCTTCCGAGAACCCCTTAATGACGCGGAAGGGGTCCGTAAAATTCTTTAAATCCAGATATCGGCGAAATTTACCGGTGGAAATGCCTACATAAGGCAGATCAAAATCACCGATCAGCTTTTTCTCTATTCCGTCATAGGAACCCATATAAGTAATTTCATAACCGGCATCCTTCAGAGAGGGAAGCAGAGCTATGTTAGGGGTAACGTGTCCCGCACTGCCCCCGCCTGTCAAAACGATTTTTTTCATATGCCAAGCCTTTCGAAAATCATATCATTTTTTCAAGAGCCAATGCTAGCTGATCAGGGCAGGAGGTAGACTTTGTGCCGCACCTGATACCCTTTAATCTGGAAATAGCCTCCTCCGGCTTCATCCCTTTCACCAGTGCGCTGACTCCCTGCAGATTACCGTGACAGCCGCCGGTAAACATAACGGAATCAATGACGCCGTCCTTTAACTTAATATCAATCTCCCGTGAACAGGTGCCATGTGTAGTGTATTTCAGTGAATCCATGAAACTCATCTCCTTTTATATTATACGTTACGATATATTCTATCAGATTTTTCGGCATTCTGCAATCAAGGGATACAATTTTTTGCGTGGGAATGAAAAAGGCGAGTGAAAAAGCTGCATATGATGAAAAATTTTGTCAGAAAAAGAGAGAAAAATGCGATGAAAAATTCTGTAAACATGCATATGCATACGCTATACTGGATTTACAGGCAAAATGCAGCTGTTTGGCGGTTATGCCTGGTCTGTGCGTTGAAATAATGAGAGGAGGCGCAATATGTTTCGTATTTTTCAGGAGGAAAGGCTGATATCGGTTTTACTGTTTCTTTTTCTGGGAAGCAGCATTATTCTTCGGATATTCCTGGGAATGCTTTACCGGAATATGATAAAGGAGGCAGATAATATGGCTTCCACGAAAAACAGACTGCTAAAGCAATGTAAAACGAAATTTGCAAGCTGCTATCAGATGAGCAATGGGGTTGCCAACATTCCCATTTTTGTGGACAAGTTTCTGAACCGGATGTCACTGGGACATCTGTCTTTTGAGACGCTCTATCATTTGTCCGGTCAGCTGATGCTGTTGTCGGTGGTGTGCTCCGGCGTGGGAGTGTGCAAAAGCATTGTGGGAGGACGCACGGTAGGGGATATTCTGCCATTTTACATCGTGAGTTTTTTCGGACTGTATGTATATTTCAGCGTGTCCACTGTGGTGGATGTGCGGGGTAAAAAGCGGATACTGAAAGTGAATCTGGTGGATTATCTGGAGAATCATCTGTCGCCGCGCATAGAGGTGACCAGACAGGATATAGAGATGCTGTACGGGGAGTCCGCGTTTGAGGAAAAGCCGGGAAATTACGGACGAGTACAGGGCGGCAGAAGCGGCAGAGGCAGAAGCCGCAGGGGGAACAGAACCGCGGCCAGACCGGAGGGGAGACGGACAGTGGAGCTGATGCCCATCGGGAGACTGGCGGCAGGCGGAGAAGAGCTGGATGTATCTCCGGCGGAGGAGAAGACGGAGCAGATGTACACTGCGATGCAGTCAGGGGTACAGACTTCCCCCGCGCAGATGCCTCAGGGGGAAAAGGACCTGGCCGAGGATTCTTCGGCGGTGACGGCGGAAGAGCTGGAGGCGCTGCTGAAGGAGTTCCTTACATAACGGGTGATGTACGGTGCCCTGTCCGAGCTGTTACAGGCAGTATCTGAAATAAAAGCTTTCTGATATAAAATACTTGAATTTGCCATATGACTTTGTTACACTGGGTACGAAGTTATATGGCATGTTTTAGTATGGGAGAGTTCGCCGGAAAGCAGGAAGTTTATATGAAAATTGTGATTCTGGAGAGAAACAGCGTTGGCACGGATGTGTCGGTGGAGGCTGTGCGAGAGTTTGGGGAAGTCACTGTCTATGAAAATACGGTTACGAAAGAGGAAGTGCGGGAGAGAGTCCGGGATGCGGATATTGTGATTGCCAATAAGTCGCCGCTGTGTGAGGAGACGCTTCAGGATGCGGATAAAGTAAAGCTGATCTGCGAATTTGCCACCGGTTACGACAACTGTGATCTGGAATACTGCAGCGCAAGAGGGATTAAGGTCACAAATGTCCGGGATTATTGTACCGGTATGGTGGCGCAGCATACTTTTGCAATGGCGCTTGCGCTGAGCCAGAAGCTGTTCCATTATGACAGGTACGTGAAATCAGGAGCATACAGCGCACAGGAACGTTTTTCCAATTTTGATCTGCCTTTTTATGAGCTGGAGGGCAAGACCTGGGGCATAGTGGGCATGGGAAATATCGGAAGACGGGTTGCGAAGATTGCGGAGGCTTTCGGGTGCAGGGTGATTTGCTGTTCTGTCACCGGCAGCGGCAGCGAGACGGAATATCCCAGGGTGGATAAGGACACACTGCTTGGGGAGAGTGATTTCCTGTCTCTGCACTGTCCGTTGAGCCCTCTTTCACGGAATTACATCGATGCGGCCGCGTTGAAAAAGATGAAGAAGACGGCGGTATTGCTGAATGTGGCCAGGGGCCCGGTGGTGAATAACAGGGATCTGTACCAGGCGCTGGTGGATGGAGAGATCGGGGCGGCGGGTCTGGACGTGGTGGAAAAGGAACCGCTGGAGCCGGATAATCCGCTGAGTCTCCTGAAGGACAGTAACCGCCTGATTATCACGCCGCATCTGGCCTGGGCCAGCGTGGAAGCCCGCAACCGATGTGTGCAGGAGGCGTGTAAGAATATTGCCGCATTTTTGAGGGGCGAGGCGAGAAATGTGGTGAACCCATAGTCGATACGGGCACTTTTTCTTATAGAAAAATCTGGCGGCAGACAGACATGGAATCAAAGCGGCGTCGAAGGAGCCTTTTTACAGGCAGCGCGGCAGGGGGATATGTTGCAGGAACAAACGGAGGAGCGAAATAAAACAAATGATAGATAAGCTGAAACTACTTTACAGAAAATATGAAGAAATTATTGTATACCTGATTGTGGGAGTACTGACCACCATAGTGGCCTGGACAGCCAAATTTGCCGCAAATGCGGTGCTGTTTGGCAACACCATGCATCCGGACCACTTTCAGAATGGGGTGCTCAGTATTATCAACTGGGTGGCAGGTGTGATTTTTGCCTATTTTACCAACAGGAGATTTGTCTTTAAGAGTAAGAAGCCCATGACAAAGGAGGCACCCAGGTTCGTGCTCTCCAGGGTGTCTACTTTGATTCTGGATGTGGTGGTGATGCAGATATTTACCGTTCTGAATGTGAATCTGGTGGTGGGAAGCGTGGTTTCCGCCGTGCTGGTGACCATTGCCAATTATGTGTTCAGCAAGCTTTTTGTGTTTAACAAACAGGACGGCGGAAAATGATTGCCCTGTTATCAGGCCTGAATTTCCCTTACCATTTCTCTGACCAGAGCGGCGGAATGCTTTGCCGCGGCTTTCTCAAAGGTGGGATAATCCATCTCCGCACTGTCATCCGCCTTGTCTGAGATGGCCCGGATGATGACAAAGGGGATGCCGTTGAGATAAGCGCCGTGAGCGATGGAAGCGCCTTCCATCTCCGCGCAGTCTCCCTGGAAGGTGGAAATCAGATGTTCTTTCGTTTCCTTGCTGGAAATGAACTGGTCTCCGCTGACCACCCGGCCCAGGACCACATTTACATCCGGATTTGCTTTGCGGCAGGCCTTTTCCGCAAGGGTAATGAGGGTCTCATCCGCCTTAAATTCCCGGAATCCCATCTGAGGGACTTCTCCCAGCTGATACCCGAAAACAGTCACATCCATGTCATGATGCAGAGCATCCCTTGAAATCAATATATCGCCGATGTCAAGTCCGGCGTTCAGAGAGCCGGCCACGCCGGTGTTGATCACATGGGTCACATGGAAGATATCCGCCAGAATCTGCACGCAGAGAGCCGCGTTTACTTTCCCGATGCCGCAGCGGACAATGACGACGGGGGCGCCGTTCAGAAGCCCTTCATGGAAATCCATTCCTGCCTTTGTGGTAATCTTGTCATTTACCAGTTCCGCAATCAGCTGCTCCACTTCCAGCTCCATTGCGCCTATGATTCCTGTCTTGCTCATATTTATATTCTCCTATTTATAGTTCCGCAGTCCTCTCTCCGGCCCCTTTGTTCTGGAAGCATTTTCGGCCGCAAGAAACCGTCCGCAAATACTTCCGGGGCCGTTCGGGAGGACAGCTGATATAGTCCCGCAGTCCTCTCGCCGGCCCCTTTGTTCTCCCTACTGCGGGTAAACCAGGCGGCTGTCGTCAATGTTGTACAACACGTTTTCCAGATACTTTTTTGCCAGATAATTTGTCATTGGAAGGTTCATATCCAGATAGTTCCCGCAGTCCTTCGGGGAGGCGCCGGGGACTTCATCTCTGTAATCCCGGATAAACTCGTACATCTGTATCATCAGAGGAACGATATCCCGTGAGGTGAGGTCTCCTGCCAGCAGGAGATAAAAGCCGGTGCGGCATCCCATGGGGCCGAAGTAGATGGTTTTCTCTCCATATACGGGATGATTCCGCAGAAAGGTGGCCCCTAGGTGTTCGATGGTATGTACTTCCGCGGTGTTCATGACGGGCTCTTCGTTGGGGCTGGTCATGCGCAGGTCAAAGGTGGTAATGACCTCGGCTCCTATGTTATCCTTGCGTGACACATATACGCCGGGCTGTAATCTGATGTGGTCTATGGTGAAGCTTGCTATTTTTTCCATAATGCGGAATCCTTTCTTTTATTTTGGCGGTAATACCGCCATTTCATTGTATTTATTACAGAGGGAAAAGTCAATATTTTTTCCTCAGGGATTCCTTTTGCCACAGCTTTTTTTAAGGAGAATTTAATGTCGTCTTCTGTTATTTTTGATTTGCCAGAGCTTCCTTCACGGCCTGGAGCACCTTCTCGTCCTTTTCATGGGTCAGACAGTATCTCAGCCTTGTCTCCACATAGCTGCCGCTGCCAGTTCCAAGAGTTGTTATGGCGGCTTTGCGGATATCCGGATCCGCATCACCTGTCAGCCCTACTATGGTATTTCTAACATTCTCATCTTCTATCATGCCCGATACGCCTGCGATCGCCGCCAGCCTTACTTCCTTATTCTTGTCCTGGATGAACTTCAAGACCTTATCCGATTTGCCCTTGCCTGCCAGCTTTTCGATTTTTTCGATTTTTCCCATGTTTGTTCCTCTCTTTCTTTTGCTGTTATCCATTGGTTATTGCCATTTTATTCATTTATTATTGCTTATTCCTCACTTTTGCATTATAATGCATGATAGATTTGTGTGGCAATGGTCAATTATCAAAATCTGTTACTTAATCATCATTTTTTGAAAAGTGTGGATTAAAGGAAGACATTGGATATACTGGGATTCCTTCAAGGAGGTTTGTATGAGAAAACCGCAGGATGATTTACGTTACCGGAAAACAGAAGCTCTGATACAGAAAAACTTCCGTGAAATGCTGGCAGAGATGGACTATCAGCAGATCACCATACAGGAACTGGCTCTGCGGGCCCAGATCAACCGCAAGACGTTCTATCTGCACTATGCTTCCATGGACGATCTGCTCCATAAGGTGCAGGCCGATACCATAAAGCGCTTCCTGGAGCCGGTGAAAGACGCCCGGTTTCCGGATGACCTGGAAAAAATCGTGCATAATTGCTATGAATTCTCAGAGTCCTCCGATAAGCTGGATGAAAAAATACTGAACAGTAAGGGGCATTGCCCTATCGCTGAGACGCAGATCGAAAGTGGGGACATTCCCTGCTTCGCCGAAGATTATGCTCAGTATCCTGCGGACAAGCGGCACTATCTGCTCCTCTATATTAACAGCTGCCTGAGCAGTATTTACAGGCAATGGGTAAAAGGCGGGCGGAAAGAACCTATGGAGGACATGATTCAGTTCAGTATCCGTCTGATTTCCCATGGGCTTTTATAGGGGGATTTTCGCATTCAGGTATGTTATGGAGAGGGATGTATATGGGACAGTATGAAGAAAAATTAAAACTGCTGGAAAAGTATTATGCCGGGATTCCCACGGCATATGGATTTGAAATGAAGGAAAATATTTCCGCTAAGAAGATGGAGAACGCAATAAAAAAGTTTGCACCGGATCTGGATAGAGACAGTGTGCTGGGTTTTTATGATACAACAGTTATCGGAAGCGGGAAAAACGGTTATATTTTTACGGACACAATGGTATATTACCTTGAGATCCTGGACACTCCCAGGAAGCTTCGGTATGAAGACATAGAGCATATTGAACTGATTGACATGGGGAAGAAGGACGGTGACAACAAACTCAGGTTTCGGATGCGCGACGGAAGCGAAGTGACCTGGACAAACTGCGGGCTGAACAAGACACCGTTGTATCACTTTTTCAAAGAACTGCTGGAATATGAGAAGATACCTTTCACGGTAAGCGAAAAGCAGGCATCGCAGATATCCTACGAGGAGAGCGGAAAAGGCGAAGGTGCCATGGCAGGCGGGATAGCGGTGGCGGCACGTGGTCAGGTCAACAAATCTTACGAGGAAGAGAAATTCCATGGCAGGCAGGGACATGGCTTTGCCGCGGAACGGGCCAACACGCTGTATGACAGGATAACAGGACATGACGCGAAGGTTGTGGGAGATGACAATATTAAGAACGGCGCGGACAGGATTGTGGACGGTGTGGCCATTCAGTCCAAATACTGTAAGAGCGGTACCGCGTGCGTGAACGAATGCTTCGACAAAGAGGGAAACTTCAGATATCTTGTGGACGGAAAGCCCATGCAGATAGAAGTCCCGTCGGATAAGTATGACGCGGCCGTGAAGGCAATGGAGGAGAAAATCCGGGAAGGAAAAATGCCTGGTATCACAGATCCCGAAGAGGCGAAGAACATTATCCGGAAAGGACATTTTACATACGAACAGGCGAAAAATATCGCAAAGGCAGGGACGGTGGAATCCCTGACATATGATGCTGTCAACGGAGCGGTCATTGCCACATCGGCCTTCGGCGTGACAGCTGTGATTACGCTGGCCGTGAATCTGTGGAACGGAGAAGATTTTAATACTTCCATTAAGGCGGCTACTTATTCGGGGCTCAAGGTGGGCGGTACCGCATTTGTCACGACGATTATTGCAAGCCAGCTTTCAAAAGCAGGACTGAACAGCGCGCTGGTGGGAAGCTCAGAGGCGATTGTGGCGTTTATGGGGCCCAAAGCCTCCGCCGTGCTGATCAATGCATTCAGAAGCGGCAGCAAGATTTACGGCGCGGCGGCAATGAAAAGCGCGGCGAAGCTGCTGAGAGGAAATGTGATTACGGCGGGCGTGACGGTAGTAGTTTTATCCTCCTTTGATATTGCCAACATTTTCAGAGGCAGAATATCCGGAAAGCAGCTGTTCAAGAATCTGGCAAATACTGCGTCCACCGTGGCGGGAGGGACCGGCGGGTGGCTGGGAGGGGCCGCCATAGGCTCGGCGATTCTTCCGGGAGTCGGCACCTTCGTAGGAGGCCTGATTGGCTCCATTGCCGGCGGCGCTGCAGCCGGGAAAGCCTCAGGTGCGGTTCTGAACAATTTCATCGAAGATGATGCGGATGAGATGGTCCGAATCATTCAGACAGAATTTGAAAAGCTTGCGCAGGATTATCTGCTGAGTCAGAAGGAAGCTGAGAAAATTGTGGAAGAGCTGAGCAAAAAGCTTGACGGGAAAATGCTGAAGGATATGTTTGCAAGCTCTCACAGAAAAAAATTTGCCCGTAATTTGCTGGAGCCTCTCATTGAAGCGGAAATCAAAAAGCGGAAACGTATCAGGGCGGTATCGAATAAGCAGATGGCAAAGAGCTTAAAAGAGGTTCTGGAGGAGATATCGGACAGCGTGAATAAAGATTCCACAGGCGGCAGTACTGTGCCGGTGTGAGAACAGGAAACGGTTCGGCGACTGTCTGAACTGTTTTCGAGTACAGGGAAAAGCATTGGGGAAAGAGAATATGAGAGCAGAAACGGACAGGATCTTAACGGAAAAGGTAATGATGCATTCCGGGGGAAAAGAAAACGGAATGATATTTAGACATATCACAGAGAAGAAGCTGACATTTGTACAGTTGAGAGATTCCCTGCTGGGCCTGGGGAGGATTCTGGAAGAGGATTTTGAGAACAAAATATATGTCATTTCAATAGCGGCAGGCGTGGCAGACAGGAACGCCGCGGTAGTGGCAGTGAGACTGTCAGGGGACAGACTCGATTTCGCGGGATATGCAAGAGAGGGACTGATAAAACAGCACACGGCGGAACAGGCGATTGAGAAAGTCTGCACAGCAATAAGTTAACATTTTGACAGGTTCAAAAAACAAATGGATGTGGTAATTTCCCGGCTTATCCATGTATAATAAAGGCATAGAGAAAACGAATGGGCCAAAAGGAGCGTATACGCCACAGGAGCATATACGCCAAAGTAGCGCATGCAGGAGTCGGAACAGACTACAGAAAGGCAGGACTATCAGAATGAAAGACATGATTTTGAAGAAATTTCAGGAAGTATTCGGAGATGCGGAAGGGGTGAAATGTTATTTCGCACCGGGCAGGGTCAATCTCATCGGAGAACATACCGACTATAACGGCGGACATGTGTTTCCCTGTGCGTTGACCATCGGAACCTACGGGGCGGCAAGGAGGAGAGAGGATAATAAACTTCGGTTTTATTCCATGAATTTTGAAAAGCTGGGTGTGATAGAATCTTCTCTGGAGGAACTGGCTCCTTCCAAAGAAGCAGGCTGGACAAATTATCCGAAAGGGGTAATGTGGGCTTTCGGTGAGAAGGGGCAGAAAGTTCCTTTCGGAATGGACTTATTACTGTACGGGAATATTCCCAACGGCTCGGGGCTGTCATCCTCCGCGTCGGTGGAGATTCTGACAGGGTATATCTTAAGAGACTTTTTCGGATTTGAGGTGAGCAATCAGGACCTGGCGCTGATCGGGCAGTATGCGGAGAACCATTTTAATAAAGTAAACTGTGGTATTATGGACCAGTTTGCCATTGCAATGGGGAAGAGGGACAATGCCATTTTCCTGGATACGGCGGATTTATCCTTCGAGTATGCACCCATCGCATTGAAGGGGGCGAAGATTGTGATTGCCAGCAGCAACAAGAAGCGTGGCCTGGGAGATTCCAAATATAACGAGCGCCGCAGCGAGTGTGAGACAGCGCTGGCGGAGCTGCAGCAGGCAGTGAAGGTCGAAAGCCTGGGAGATCTGGACGAGGAGACCTTTGAGAAGTATGCGTCCGCAATCAAGAGTGATGTCCGCAGAAAAAGGGCAAAGCATGCCGTCTATGAGAATCAGCGCACCATCCGTGCGGTGGAGGCTTTGAAGGCGGACAATGTGGCGCTGTTCGGAAAACTCATGAATGAATCTCATGTATCACTGCGGGACGATTATGAGGTGACAGGCATCGAGCTGGATACATTGGTGGAAGAGGCCTGGAAGATTGACGGCGTCATCGGCTCCAGAATGACGGGTGCCGGATTCGGCGGCTGCACGGTGAGCATTGTAAAGGATGAGGCCATTGATTCCTTTATTGAAAAAGTGGGGAAGGCCTACGAAGCAAAAATCGGGTATGCGGCGGACTTCTATGTGGTGGAAATTGGAAACGGACCTGTGACGCTGTGAAACAGTGCTGACAAAAGATATGGATGAGGTTGCCGTTGAAATAATCTGCCGGATGTCCGAGAGCGATACAGAGAAGAGATAATAGTGGGGCTGGCAGTATGGAAAAGAGTGTAACAGTTCAGACAGGGCACTGAACTGTTACAAAAGAGTTGCTGCCGGCAGAAAGATGACACAGACGTCATGGAGAATGCGGCGGAGCAGGGAAAGCGAGGAGAGCAAAATGATTCAGGCGGATATCAGGAAACTGGTTTCTTACGGTGTACAGACGGGACTGGTTCCCATGGAGGACGTGGTCTTTACCACCAACAGGCTGCTGGAGCTGTTCGGACTGGACGAGACGGAGGAGCCTCTGGAGCCGGAGACGGAAGAGGTGAAGACGGAGGACCTGGAGGCGGTTTTGAGCCGTATGTGCGATTACGCGTATGAAAACGGGCTGATTGCTGAAAATGGGGTGGTGTATCGGGATTTGTTCGACACGAAGGTGATGAGTCTGCTGATGCCCAGACCCAGCGAGGTAATCAGGAGGTTCCGGGAGCTGTATGAGACGGAATCACCCAGGGCGGCCACGGACTATTATTATAAGCTCAGCAGGGATTCCGATTATATCAGAAGATACCGTATCGCAAAGGACAGGAAGTGGATTGCGCCCACCAAATACGGCGATCTGGACATTACCATCAATCTGTCCAAGCCGGAAAAGGACCCGAAGGCCATTGCCGCCGCAAGGAATGCGAAGCAGTCCGGGTACCCGAAATGCCTGCTTTGCAGGGAGAACGAAGGGTATGCGGGCAGGCTGAACCATCCGGCCAGGCAGAATCACAGGATTATTCCTGTGACCATCAACGGCAGTCAGTGGGGATTTCAGTATTCTCCCTATGTCTACTATAATGAGCACTGCATCGTATTTAATTTTCAGCATGTGCCAATGAAGATCGACCATGCCGCATTCTGTAAGCTCTTTGATTTTGTGAAGCAGTTCCCCCATTATTTTGTGGGTTCCAACGCGGACCTGCCCATTGTGGGAGGCTCCATCCTCAGCCACGACCACTT
>JAAWLQ010000083.1 GCA_022797995.1 Lachnospiraceae bacterium | reverse complement strand
CACTTCTTCTCCAGCATGAGCCACGAGATCCGCACCCCCATCAACACCATTATCGGCCTGAACGAAATGATTCTGCGGGGGGGATATCTCCGAGGATATTGCCGAAAATGCCAGAAATATTCAGGGTGCCAGTAAAATGCTGCTGACACTCATTAATGATATTCTGGATCTGTCCAAAATCAAGTCCGGCAAAATGGAAATTGTAAACGCATCCTATGAAACGGGAGAGCTTTTCTCGGAAATCGTGAACATGATCTGGATTAAGGCCCGGGAAAAAGGGTTGGAATTCCGTCTGCAGGTGGATCCTTCCATGCCGAGTATGCTCTGCGGAGATGAAGTACGTATCAAACAGGTACTGGTTAATCTCCTGAACAATGCGGTAAAATACACAAAGGAGGGTTCTGTCACTCTTTCCGTCCGCTGTGAACGTGTG
This sequence comes from Lachnospiraceae bacterium, assembly GCA_022797995.1. GTDB lineage: Bacteria > Bacillota > Clostridia > Lachnospirales > Lachnospiraceae > Acetatifactor. Next base: position 11,227 of record JAAWLQ010000083.1, on the reverse strand, counting down.
GGAGTGAACCGGGTACGGGTCTGGTATTCCGTGGAGGATACCGGAATGGGCGTAAAAAAGGAGAATATCCCTTATATTTTTGATGCCTTTAAGCGTGTGGATGAGAAGAAGAATCGTCATATCGAAGGTACGGGCCTGGGGCTGAGCATTGTCAAACAGCTGGTGGAGCTGATGGGTGGAGAGATCAGTGTCAACAGTGTCTATATGAACGGTTCCACTTTCCTGGTTGCACTGGAACAGGATATCATGAGCGAAAGGGAGCTGGGAACCTTCACTCTGGCCTCCCGCACAAAAGTTCATGAGGGAGAGCAGTACCAGCATACCTTCGAGGCACCGAATGCCCATCTTCTGGTGGTTGATGATAATGAGATGAATCTGCTGGTAGTAAGCAAATTGCTTTCAGATACGAAGATACATATTGATACGGCTTCCGGCGCCGCCGAATGTCTCCGGCTGACCCAATATCAGCATTATGACTGTATTCTGATGGATCATCTGATGCCTGAAATGGATGGTATTGAATGTCTTCACGCTCTCCATGCCCAGCCCGGAGGTCTGTGTCAGAATGTACCCGTAATCGCGCTGACTGCCAATGCGGGAAGCGACAATCAGCAGCTTTATCGGAAAGAAGGCTTCAGTGGTTACCTGGCAAAACCCATCAGCGGTGCATTGCTGGAGGCTGCTGTACTGAGCATTCTTCCCAGAGAGCTTGTGAGCCTCAGCGAGGTGGCCAGCCAATCTGAAATCGGAAAAGATGTCCTGATTTTCGAACAGGCTAAGAGAATATCCCTGATGGTTACCACGGACAGCGTATGCGATCTGCCTGAATCCCTGAGAAAGGAATTCGGCATTAAAGTATGTCCCTATTATATCTGTACAGAACAGGGAAGGTTTCTGGACAATTCAGAATTGATGGCGGACGAACTCCTGTCCCATATAGCGGAGGGCAAAGAGGGCAGTTCCCGCCCGCCGGAAGTAGAAGATTATGAGAAATTTTTTGCCAGGAGGCTGAATGAGGCTCAGAATGTGATACATATCACCATGGCAAAGCATGTCAGTGATGGTTACCGCAATGCGTTGGAGGCGGCAAAATCCTTTGAAAATGTTACAGTAGTTGATTCGGGACATCTCTCCAGCAGCATGGGACTGGCGGTGTTGTATGCGGCATACATGGCGGAACACCACGCATCGAGAGAAGAGATTATTAATACCGTAAAGAAGCTGCGACACTACATCTCCTCTGCCTTTATCATTGACAGCACCCATATGATGTGCCGGGCCGGGCAGATATCCAGGAAGGTACAGGTCATGTGCGATGCACTGCTGCTTCATCCGGTTATTGTGCTGCGTAAGAGCCGGATGGCAGTAGGCAGTATGGAAATGGGCAATTTCAATCATGTGATAAAGGGTTATATCAGAAAAGTCCTCTCACGTGCCGGAACAATCGACAGGAGAATCCTGTTCATCACATATGCCGGAATGGATGAAAAAAGTCTGCAGTATATTCAGGAAGTAGTACGGCAGTATTGTCCTTTTGAACGTATCTACCTGCAGAAGGCGTCCTCTGCCATTGCCTGCAACTGTGGCCCCGGTTCCTTCGGCCTGTTATTTATGAGGAAAAATGAAGCGATCATTTCCTTCTCTGATATTGAAAAGTAAGACCTAAAAAATATAATCAAACAGTTCCGCAGAGTGGCATTGCCGCCTGCGGGCAAAAAGGAGGCAGTATTATGTTATTTGTAAAAAACGGAATGATTCATGATGCCATTCATCCGGATGCATTCAAAGGCAGCATTCTGGTTGAAAATGGGAAAATCAAGGCCATTGGTGAGAACCTGGAGATTCCCGCCGGCGCAGAGGTAGTGGATGCGGAAGGTCTGCAGATCTACCCCGGTTTCGTGGAGGCCCACGGACACATTGGTCTGGATGGTTACGGTATCGGCTACGAGGGAATGGATTACAATGAGATGAACGATATCCTGAGCCCTCAGATGAGGGGAATCGACGGTGTAAAATCCCTTGATCCCGCCCTTCCCAAGGCCGCGGCGGCAGGAGTCACCTGCGTATGCGTGGGACCGGGCAGCGCCAATGTGCTGGGAGGAACCTTCACCACCATCAAGACCGTGGGCAAAAGGGTGGATGACATGGTGGTACGAGACGGCGTGGCCATGAAATGCGCTTTCGGCGAGAATCCCAAGAGAGTCTATCGGGACAAGAAGGATTCCAGCCGTATGACCACAGCCGCCCTTCTGCGGGAAATCTTGTTCAAAGCCCGGGAATACATGGAGAAAAAGGAAGCCGCAGGAGACGACATCTCCAAACGGCCTGCTTTTGACATCAAGCTGGAAGCGCTGATTCCTGTATTGAAGAGAGAGATTCCCCTGAAAGCTCACGCCCATGCGGCGGAAGATCTGTTCACCGCCCTTCGGATTGCAAAGGAGTTTGATTTGAAGATTACTTTGGAGCATGTGACGGAAGGTCACCTGATTGTGGAGGAACTGGCCAAAGAAAATGTGCCTCTGGCGGTAGGTCCTACCTTAACCAGCGCCTCCAAATTCGAGCTTCGCAACAAGAGCTGGACCACCCCCGGCCTGCTGGCCGCGGCAGGCTGCCAGGTATCCATCATCACGGATTCCCCTGTGATTCCTCAGGAATACCTGCCTCTCTGTGCGGGTCTGGCAGTGCAGGCAGGTATGGATCCTTTCGCGGCACTGCAGGCTATCACCATCAATCCTGCAAAACATGCGGGCATTGCGGACAGGGTAGGTTCCCTGGAAGCAGGCAAGGATGCGGATATCGTCATCACCGACGGCTGTCCTTTCGAAGTGTCCACAACGGTAAAGCATGTGTTTATCGATGGGAAGGCCGTTCCCGTTGATTGTCCTGTATAAATGCAGAACTGACGCGGCTGTGGATAATCTTAGGAATTGTCAAAAATAATTTTTTGACAATTCCTTACTCAACCATTACAAGGCTACTGAACAGTCTTCCTGTATACGGCTGACATGATTTAAATCCACAGCAAACAATTATTCTATAGTTCCTTCCGCAGGGGCGCCGCCTGGGCCATTTTGGACAGAGGCGCCCTGTATACCAGCAGGGAAAGCATATACTGCAGCAATCCCCCCGCCGCCAGCATGGCAAGTCCACAGAATGCCGCCGACATGAAAGCCATTCCGCCGCGCCCAAAGGGATTTCCGATTCTGTTCATTCTTGACATTCCTGACAATCCCATATTCATAAAAAAAGGCAGAAGCAGGCACAGAAACAGTGAGGAAACCGTAAAATATTTATAAGCACTTCCCATATAAACCATTATGAGAACCATCATCAGCGCAAGAATGATCAGTTCCGTCCCGGCATTGTCCCGCACCGTCCCCTGTGTCAGCGCCAGAATTCCGTTTATCAGCACATTTATCAGATACATCAGCATCATATTGCCACAGGTTAGCGCCGCCGGAATCGAGGTCTGGAGTTTTTTCCTGTAAGTGGTAGTCAGCACCATATTGGAGGCACTGAGAGAATAGAGCATCTGTGTGGGCAGCATGCTCACGCACATCAGCATATAGCCTCCCATAAGCTGATTTTCCGACATAATGCCCGCGATAGTGACAGGTATATTCAAAAGCAGCATTATGATGCCGATGATAAAGTTTATTTTAATTCCATGGGCATAGCGCAAAAATTTTATTCCCAGTTTCCAGTTATTGATCATAGCTTCCTCCTTCCACCTTTCTCATGGCAGTCCGCACTGTCAGGATACCGACCCCCAAAATAAGGACACAGAAAAATACATCAAGAATGAACATATAATTCAAGAACATCAGCAGAAACATACAGAGAGCGGCAAATACTGCGGCGCAATATCCGATGGTCAGATTCAGCCATATCATACCGCCATACCTGGACAAAAATGTTCCTGCCACCGAGGCCAGATAGGAAACCAGCACAAAAAACAGCAGCAGCGTTACTTCTTCCCAGCCACTCATCCCCATCATTCCCCTTCTTGAGAAAGCAATGTCTATCTCATCCTCATATCTCCCTGCCGCCCGCAGAACCAGATAGCAGATGAGTATTGTACCCAGCGCAGTGATAAATTTCCTGACCAGATCCAGAATTAACGTACTGCGAAGAATCCTCATTCCCTGTCCGGAAGTCTTCAGATAATCCAGTTTTACGGCATCCTTCGCCTGAATCCCTCCAAACAGCCAGCTGTCAGATAGAACCTCGGCCACGGGCAGAAGCACTGCTACAAATATTACTCCGACTACTTCACTTTCCCTTCCCGCCCAGAGACCGATTCCCACAATTCCCGCCGGTATCAGCAGATACACAGCAATTCTGTACAGAGGAGACGTGAACGCCAAATAGCTTTTTACCTTTTTTCCCATTGTTAAAACCATCCTTTCAAAGCTTTCCGGGCATTCACAATTTCAGCCTGGTGTTTGCCTTCATCACCGCCACGCTGATCTGGGACAGGGTAGGTGTCTCTGTAGCAATGTCCAATCCCGCCAGCCGGTCCAGATTCCGGGCGAGGCAGATTCCCTCGAATCCGTAAGCACTTCTGCTGATGGAGAACAGAATCTCCTTCGCCTTCTCCGCGTCTTCCGCCTCTCCCTTTACCAGAATATACTTTTCTTTCAGATCTTCCACAAATCCCGCCTCCACAATGTTGCCATGCTCCAGAATAATGGCATAATCTGTCACATTTTCCATATCCGCTATGTTGTGGGTGGAGAAGAAAACAGAACGCTCTCCCGCCCCCTGCTCCAGATATTCCCGAATCATGTCGCAGAGCTTATCCCGCATCAGCGGGTCCAGCGGCGATGCCGGCTCATCCAGTATCAGAAGCTCCGTGTCTCTGGCCAGAACGGCCGCCAGCATCAGCTTCATCCGATTGCCGTCGGACAGCTTCTTCACCGTCTCCGTTACCTTCCTGTCAATTCCCAGATCCTCACAGAGTGTACGAAATGTCTCTCTGTGAAAATTGGTGAATAGCAGGGAACTGATCTCTTCCACCTGCCCTATGGTCCAATGAGGCAGAAAGTAACATCCCGGTCCTGTATAGCCGATTCTCTCCTGCACACTGTCACTCAATTTCTCCTCCCGGTCAAAATAACTGACTTCTCCCTTGAAGTCCAGCCGGATACCGGTTAACAGATTCAGCAAAGTCGTCTTCCCCGCTCCGTTCTCCCCGATCAACGCTGTGGCAAAGCCTTTTGGAACCTCTAACTGCGGAACCGACAGTTCAAATCCTTTATACTTTTTCTGCAAATTCCTGGCCCGGATCGCCTGGCTTCCCTCTCTGCCCGGACCTTCCTTCTCTAAGCACTTTTCATCAGCCCATTTTGTATCTTCACAGGCATTCTCTGCCTGCGTTATATTTTTTGATTTCCTGCTCTCGCTCATAAATCCTCCTGACTTTCCTTCATATCCAATAATGTCCCCAGCATTTCCCTAAGCTCCGCATCTGTCATTCCCGCAATCTCCGCCGCATGAATGGCCTCCAGCAGAGAATCCTCCACTTTGCGCAGGTGCTGTTCCCTGAGCATCTCGCTGTCCTGAGCGTTGACATAGAAGCCCTTTCCCTGAGATGCTGTCACCAGCCCTTCCGCCTCCAGCTGTTCATATGCCTTCATCGTGGTAATGACACTGATTTTCAAGTCCTTAGCAAGTCCCCTGATAGACGGAAGATACTCTCCCTCCTTCAGCTTTCCTGCCAGAATGTCTGTTTTCAGCTGTTCGGCAATCTGCTGATAAATAGGTACCCCTGAATTCTGCAACAGTTTCACCACATCACCATCCCTTCAACTGTTTATATGTTATATATACACCATAATCAGTTATGTGTCAATCCTTTTTTTAAATTATTTCTTCCTCTACTCGTGCACCGAGACTTATCAGCCTCTGCTGACATATTTCCAGGCACTTTGTGTGCCTGTGGGCATAAAAATTCAGGGGATGCCGTTATTGAAAAATCCCGGCATCCCCCGTCCTGGACTGTCAGTTTCCCCACAGTCTCTTCTTTCACGTATTCTTCTGTCCTGTTTTCTCCCGTCAGATACCCGCACATATCAGATTTTCTTCCGGAATTGCTTTCATTCCTCCATCACCTTATCCAGCAGCGTCTGAAAGCTGTCCACCACTTCATAAGCCACGCTGTCGCCACAGATCGCCCGGAAGTGTTCCCTGGCACAGTGAATTTTACTTTCTTCTATCATCCGAAGCTGCATGGACACTCCGCTTCCCTTCGTCTCCGCTATGAGAAACCTGTGCTTCGCCATTCCCGGCCGGAAAATGATAGCCCAGTCCGGACTATAGCGCCCCACAGGCGTGGAGATAGTAAAACTCTTCGGCAGCTTTACGTACATGAGCACCTGGTCGTCGGCCTCCAGCTCGGCGGCAAAGTTCCTCTCGTTTGTGGAGTCATATAACACATGATCATACAGATGCTTCTCGGCCTTCATGGCATTGACTCCAAGCCTGCCCTTCCCCCTGTACGCGGTAAGTACAGACTCCTTATACCGCCTGTCCAGCTTTGTGTAAGTAATATGCCTGATAATCGCGGACGCCTTCTCTTCATTTATCAAAGCCGCCGCCCTGATCAGGAATTCTTCCGGATTTTCCTTAAACTGGTCGAACACCTTTTTCTCGATACCGGTCAGGATAGAGATAACCGCCTTCCTGGTGAGACCGGTTTCCTCCACCAGCTTGCCTACCAGATCATACTTTACACTGCCGCTCACCGGAATCCGGTCCTTTGCGCCATAGGTGGAGGCTTTCTTTTTCTCAAAGGAGACACCTTCTTTTAGCTGCTCCTTCGACCCGATTTCCTCCATCTCTCCGGCTTCCACCCGGAAAAATACCTTCGGCACCCGCAGCCTGCTGTTCAAGGCAGCGATGGACTGCCGGACCAGCTCGTCCGTATCAAAGTCCACTCTGTACACCGATTTCAGGCTGATTTTCTCCCATAGTTCCTTAAATTCAGGTGACTGAAATTTCTCCTCATTCAGCCTGAGCTCCACATTGCCTTTGCGGGCATCTTCGGGAGCCATCCTCTTCTCATCATAAACCGCATCCAGAATTGCGAGAATCGCCTCCGCGCTGTCGGCCACCTCCTCGGCAATCACTACCGCTCCGTTAGCCTTCGCCTCATAATACCGGTCGGTCAGCCCGCCCTTTTTATCCACATAGCCGTTGACCACCAGGTCAAAATAAATGGCCTGTGCGGTCTCGGCATCGATTACCTGTTCATTGCCTTTCGCATCTCGAATCACTTTCCCCTTGAAAAGGTCTGCGTTCACCACTCTGGGCCGGTCTCTCACCGCATCGGCCAGCTCGGACTGCAGCCCCTTTGCAAAGCTGTCATAACTCTCGCTGGCAATGACAGTCAACACGTTCACATTCTGGACCTCATCTCCCAGCAGGCTTACGTCCATACGCTCCCCGTCCTGATTGACACAGAGGCGAAGTCCCCGCCCCACTTCCTGCCGCTTACGTACCTCGCTGCTGCTCTGCTTCAGGGTACAGATCTGGAATACATTGGGATTGTCCCAGCCTTCCCGAAGAGCGGAATGAGAAAAAATAAACCGAACCGGCGAAACCTTCGGATTCCTTTCCAGGAGCAGTTCCTTATTCTTCATAATCAGATCATAGGCGTCCGCATCATCCGAAGTCCGTTCTTTCCTGTCAAACAGTCTGCTGTCCGTCATTTTTCCCTTTTTATCCACCGAAAAATAACCTGCATGGGTACGTTCTGGCTCAATCGCAGACAGATATTCCCGGTAGGCCTCGTCCCCCAGCTCCAACTGCAGATTCTCTGTAATATCCCTGTACTCCTCCTCAAACATATCGGCAAAAATGCCATTGGAAGGATTCCCCGCCTGGTCATACTGCCTGTAATGGGCAACCTCGTCAATGAAAAAGAGGGACAGTACCTTAATCCCCTTGTGGAACAGCCGACGTTCCCGCTCTATATGGGACAATATAGTCTCCCGAATCTGGATACGGCGAATCTGCTCCTCGCTGACCCTGCCGATAACATCTCCGGCATACAGTCTGATTCCGTTCAGGAATTCCACGGAATCGTCTCTTCCGTCAATGGCACTGACCACAAATCCATCCCTGTACTCTTCCATCCGACCCGAATTCTCATACAGATTATACCCGATGTTCACCTTTCTGATAACCTTACGGAGACCGGATGCTCCCCGGCAGTCAAATTGAAGCGTGGCTGTTGGGTCCTTCTGGGACAGATTAACCCCTTCCAGATAGACGAAACTGTTGGTGGCGGTGGTTCCGGATTCGGTAATCCCCTTCACCGCTATTTTTTTCACCAGCTTCTTATTATAGGCCTCCATGGCATCCAGCCTGTAAATCATATTATAAATGCTGTCCGCCCTGTGGGTGGCGGAATAACGGAGAGTGAACAGAGGATTGAACTCTTTCAGCCGCTCTTTCGTCTGTTTCCCTTCCACGGACTGGGGCTCGTCGATAATCAGTATAGGGTTGGTCCTGGCAATCAGGTCAATGGGTCTGCGGGAGCGGAAACCGTCCAGTTTCATATAAATGCGCCTTGCGTCCTTCCCTCTGGCATTGAATGCCTGCGCATTGATAATCATCACATGAATGGCATTATCTGAGACAAATCGGTCAATCTCCGTCAGCTGTGCGGAATTATAGATAAAAAAGCGAATTTTCTGGTTATATTCCTCCGCAAAATGCTCCTGGGTTACCTGAAAGGACTGGTATACCCCTTCCCGAATGGCCACGCTGGGGACCACCACGATAAATTTACTCCAGCCGTAATGCCGGTTCAGCTCATACATGGTTTTAATGTAGGTATACGTCTTCCCCACACCTGTTTCCATCTCAATGGTCAGATTATATTTCCCCTCCAGCTTCGATGAAAAAGCAATCTGATTGGTTCTCTGCACTTTGTGAATATGTTCCAGAATCACGCCGTCGGTCAGCTCCGGCACAAGAGGCTGATTCCTCCAGCCGATTTCTTCCTTCTCCTCGTCTATCGTATGCTGAATGTATCCTTCTCCTCTGTCTATAGTATAAAAAGAGGTCAGATAAGGCTGCCCGGCAAAGACATCCACCACGGCTTTCGCCGCATCCGCCTGGAATTTCTGATGTCTGAACTGCAGTTTCATCCTTTCTTCGCCTCCTCTTAAATCACTTTTACTCTGGTGTCGGGTGCCAGAACCTTAAAAATTTCCCCCGCGTTGATTTTCGCCTGGCTTCCCTGGAATCCAAAATCCCGAAATACGGCCCTCCTGGGTTTACGGGCGGCAATTTCTCTCAAAACACTCTCAGGGACAGCTTCATCAAAACACGCAATCAGCTCCCCTTCGTTATAAGTATGAACTGTGCAGTTCTCCAGCTTTTCACTCCGGTAGACAGAAGTCAGAGGCAGCCCCCAGTCCAGCAGACAGCCGAACAGCAGATCCAGATCCGTGCGGTCCGCCCTGATATTGGATTCCAGCTGCAAAAGCATGGACTGACTGTACTCCTCCGCACTGTAATAGATATCGCTCATATTGGACTCATCCAGCTTAAAGACCCGGAACCCCACATCCGGGATACTCCCGGAGCACACACCGGCCTTTATCTTCTCCCCTGACCGGCGGATACGCTCCTTCCCGATGTCGCAGATGGTCCGAAATCCTGCCTTACCGGCTTCCGTATCTTTCCCACATACCTCCGGCAGCTGCACCATGATAAATCTGCGCCTTCCTCCGTCCTCCGCATTCAGCTGCATCACCGCCTGAGCCGTCGTGGCCGACCCCGAAAAGAAATCCAGGACGATGTCGTCCTCCCGGGTGGTATATTCTGCCAGCGCTTTTGGCAGCGATACCGGTTTGGAATAGTCAAAAACGCCGGTCTCAAAATATTTCAGCATATTTTTCTTTGCATTGTCATTGGAATATTCGTTATTCACAAATTCCAACGTCGAAATGGCCTTTGTACGCTCCGCATACGCAATGGCAAATCCGGACTCTGTTCTCACAATTCTGGCCTTCTGATAGGTTTTGGTATAGATTCTGGAACGTTTCCCTTTCTTCCTGACCACAATGAATCCATTTTTATATCCAAATTCGAACAGCTCCCTGCTCCAACGCCAGGCCCAGTCGGCTCTGGCATGTCTGCCGGCTTTCCGCTCCAGATACTTTTCATAGGAGGGCCCGGGGTAAAAGGTCTCTCCCTCCAGCTCAATGGGATAATCCAGGCTGGGGCTGTACTGGAGACTGTCATAGTCCAATGTCTGATTCAGCTTGTATTTCCCCCGCCGCTTCTCATATTCATCAGAAAAACGATACCCTTCGTCAGTGTGAGAAGGCAGATAAAATCCGGTCTCCGACGACTTGCCGAAGGCCAGCACATAATCATGGTTTCGGGCAATGGCCTCCGTGGTCTTCCCCGCTTTTTTGGTCACCCGTGGAAAACATGCCAGAAAATTGTCCTCTCCAAAGACTTCACAGCAGATTTTCTGCAGATTGAACAGTTCGGTATCATTGATGGACAGGAAGATAACGCCATCCTCCCGCAGCAGATTCCTGGCCAGTATCAGGCGCGGATAAATCATACTGCACCAGTCGGAATGATATCTGCCGGCAAACTTACCGTTTTTCCGGTGAAAATTCACATTCCCTTCTTCATCATAATACCCTGTTCCCTCATTATAATCCTCGCTGTCCATCAGGAACAAATCAGGGTATACAAAATCATGTCCTGTATTATATGGTGGATCGATATAAATCATCTTCACACTGCCCAGATAACTTTCCTGCAGAAGCTTCAATATCTCCAGATTCTCCCCCTCCAGATACAGATTTCCGGTCGTGTCCCAGTCCGTGCTCTCTTCCGGACAGGGGCGAAGCGTTTTCCTGGTAAGGCGCCTGCTTTCCGCAACGGCGGCTTTTTTTCCCACCCATGTAAATTCATAAGCTTCATCGGTCTTCTCTGTCTCATCCGAAAGCATCTGTCTCAGAAGGTCAAAATTAATTGTTTTTTTAATACCGCCGTTCCCATCCGGGATCTCCGTAATACAGTTCGGGAACAATTCGCCAATTTTTTCAATATTTTGCGCCGTCATGTCCTTCGACTCCATGCGCATTTTATCCATTGTCTTCCCTCCCTGCTCCCGGTATCAGGCTGATTGTTTTTCCTGTTTTCAGAAAAAGTATAAAACATCTGGAACAAATTATAACATGAAATGAAC
>JAAWLQ010000082.1 GCA_022797995.1 Lachnospiraceae bacterium | reverse complement strand
TTAACTACATTCTACCTTAAAACTGCGCAAAATGCAATTACATTTTTATCATATGCAGAAACGATATTTATGATTCATGATTCCGGACTTTCTGAAGTTTCTGGCTGCTTTTTCAGTACTTCATCCCTTTTCAGAGAATCTTCCCTCATCGGTGTTCTAACCTCCCCCGAACTCCCCGCCTCATACTCCTCCACCTTCGGATCCACAATATCCGCCGTCCGCACCCACTCCTTCGTCCCCTCCACTTTCACCGCCGCCTGCGTATGCTTCGCCAAAAACCGCGTCAGCGGATACACATCAATCCAAATCTCATTATTCCCCTCTTTCTGCGACTCGTCAAAGATCAGCTGCAATCCCCAATGAAGATGCACCACATCGATATTGTTCACATTCTCTTTCGCACTGTACCCCGTGTGCCCCATATACCCAATCACATCCCCGGCCGTCACCACGCTGCCTTCTTCCAGCCCTTCCGCATAAGGATAATTCTGCCTCAGATGCGCATAGTAATAGTACCGCTTCCCATCAAAGCTGCTGATGCCGATGCGCCAGCCGCCGTACTGATTCCAGCCCAGAGCGGTCACCACCCCGGACTCCACCGCCATGATGGGTGTCCCCACCAGGCCCATCATGTCATGACCCAGGTGCTTGCGCTTATACCCATAACTCCGCCCCGCCCCGAAGTCGTCATAATGATTATAGTCAAACCCTCTCGCCAGCGGGAAATATCCCTTCAATCCATACTTTTTTATGTACCCGGGTCTCTCCTCCGTGCCTTCTACAGAGTTTCCAGAATTCCCAGAATTTCCAGGATTCCCCTGTCCTTCTCCCTGCTTTTCCCCCGCGGAACTTTTCCTGGTATCCTCTGCGGAGTCTGTCTGCGAATTTTTCCCTGCATCCTCTGAAGAATTCGCCTGCTCATTTGCATTCCTTCCGGCCTCCGGATCTTCCTCCCAATACTCTCCCACCAGCCCGCCTATGGCGGCATCATAGGCTTCCCTGTAGTAGGCGTAATATTTCATCTCGGTTGTCAACTCCTCCATGGTGGTCTCGCCGGCGGAAAGCTTTTCCGCCGCCTTTTCCATGGTTTTCAGTGCGTCCTTGCCAAAGGCACCGCCGGTTTTCGCCGCGGTGTAGGCCAGAAGCTCCACCCAATTGATTTCATGCTCCGAGCCATGGGTTTTCACATCCCAGTCATATGCCTTGCAAAGCGCCTCGTAAGAGACGGTAAAATCCACCCATTTTATGTAATCATTTTCAATGGAAAGCACATTTGCACTGGAACTGTTCTCCGCGAGAATCTCTCCTCTTTTCCCCAGCACAATCGCCGCAAACACAACGACCAGCACACATTCCACCAGTATTCCCTTTTTCAGACTTCTCAGATACCCTTCTTTTCGCACTTTACCCATTCCCGTTCCGATAGCTTCTTCATATAAAGATATATGTGGAAAAAGAAAGGCTGATTCCTAAATGTGGCAGTCCTCCATTCTCTACTTTTCTTTCCGTTCTATCAACATTTGTCCCCGGAGACAGGACCCGGCGTCGAATGGTATGCCACGCCTGAGCCTGGTGCATTGTTAACAGGCACACCAGACTCTGGCATATCAACTTCCGGCACATCAGCTTCCGAAAACCAGCTTCCGACCTGCCAGGTTACGACATGTCACCACCTTCCGGCACACCAAGTTCTGACACACCACCGGCTTCCGCCCCATCAGCCCCCGGCCCGTTCAAGGCCATCGTACTCACAGCTTCTTCTATAATATTCACACCATCCTGATACCGTTTCTCCGAATCCTCTGTCCAGTTGGCATCCACATATTCCTGTAAAGGAATCAGGGTCTCCGCCCCATCCATCACATAGGGATAATAGAGCACCAGCTCCTGTCCCTCCAGCAGTATCACGACAGGTTCTTCCAGATACTCCTCTTCTGGCCAGGACTGCATCTCCGTAAGCCACCCCTCCGCCACTTCCATTGCCAGCGCCTTCTGATTCTCGTCGGACAGAGCGTTAGCCGCCTGATACATTCCCTGAATCATGGGATCCTCCTCCGGCTCCCGGGAGGATACCCAGTTTGCCCCAAAGTAACAGTCCGCCCTCTCCTCGTCTGTCTTCTCTACCCTTAACTCCCAATCCGTAATCGAATAACGGACGGCTTCCGCTTCACTGATCATCGTCCCGATCCGTTCCGTCAGTTCCTCCTTTCCGTCTTCTATCATTTCCGCAAGATCAGTATCCTTTCTGGGGTCTGTCAGAAAGCAGACCGCCATGACAGCGCAGGCCGCAGCAGCCACCAGAATCAGCCAAAATGCCGGTTTTTTATAATTCAACACAGTCATCACCCTCTCTTTCACGCCCACTTCTCCAAAGGCCAGGGGACAGGCCATAATCATCCGTCGTTTCATGCTGCAGTTTACCAAAGCCTTCGAGTATGCTCTTCTCCCGTCCATATTCAGGGCACGGACCACCTTTTCGTCACAGGCCAGCTCAATGTCCCGGCACAGAAGAATATAGGCTGCCCACACCAGCGGATTAAACCAGTATACTGCCACTAACACATACCCCAGCGTTTTCCACCAGTGATCCCTCCTCCGCAAATGAGTCTGCTCATGGGCAAGAACATATTTCCGCTGTGCATCCTCCATATCAGAAGGCAGATAAATGCGGGGCCGGACCAGACCCAAAATGAACGGCGACCGGACAGCATCACAGATGTAGACATTCTCGTAAAGCAGAACACCTTCCTCCACGTTCCTGCGGATTCGCAGGAAACTGAACACCGCATATCCCAGCAGGACCACCAGACCGCTTACCCAGACCACACTTCCCACAAAAATCCATCCTTCCAGAGGAGCCCTCTGTTCCACAGGCGCGGGGACAGAGAAATCTTCTGAAATCGAATCCGGAGTATCGTTTACGGCCGGACTGCCTGTGCCATTGGCAGACTCCATGCCATTATGTACCACTGCGGAACGAATGTCCTCCGGACCGGGTATCAGGCTGAACGAGCTTTCAACGGAAAAGGGACATATCAACCGCAGGGCAACCATCGCCCACAGGATACATCGCAGCCATTTGGGCGCCCCACGAAGGAAAAAACGCAGTACAATAACCGCCATAATGCCCCAGCTGGCCGTAATGCTCATATTCACAATCTTTAAAAACACATCACTCATCTGCTTCCTCCCGGGCTTCATTGATCATCCTGTGAATTTCCGCGGCTTCCTGCGCAGTCAGAGAGGCGTTTTTGGTGAACGCTGCAATGAAAGCCGGAAGGGAACCTTCAAAGGTATCCTCCACATACTTTCTACTCTGCAGGGAATAGAATTCTTCCCGGCAAATCACAGAGGTAACAGTGCCGTTATCATTTCTAAACAATCCCTTCTCAATCAGCCGGCGCAGCACATTGTGGGCCGTGGTGCGCTTCCACCCAAAGGCGACCGCCGTCATCTTCACCAGTTCGGAGGAAGTCACCGGTTCGTGCTCCCAGATCATATCCGCATAGCGGGCTTCGATTACTCCTAACTGTACTTCTTTCATCTGCATTCTCCTTTCAGACTACAGCATGTGGTCCCTATATATACAGACTACACCTTGTGGTCTTTGTTGTCAAGTACTTTTTGCATTCGGTATATTCTACTGGATTATGCCGGATTTTGTTTCCATTTTCCCGACTCATTTTCAATAACTTTACAACTCAGCTTTTCTCACTGATACCCATTATATCGTGAAAATAAGGCAATGTGGAAAACCTGTACCTCCGTTCATATTCGCGTCTATGGATCTGTGAAGTACCAGCTAAATGCCCGATGTATGTATCCACATAATTCAGTACCTCTTTCACAATGGTCTGAATATGAACAATGGTCTCTCTATATTCATCCTGATCCACCACAGCCTTTACGGTGTCAAGATAGCCTCTATCCCTGATTAAAACGATTTTCGTATAGTCTAAGCCTGACTGCATCTTCCTGGAACGCTGTGTTCCCACAAACAGAAATGCATTTTTATGTCTGATAGAAGAACGATAGGGAACACAGATCAAATAATCAGAATGAGTATCAAGCAACAGACAGCTGTACGGACGTCCCTGCTTGTACATCAACTCCGGATATTTGGAAATAGGATAATCTGCCATGAATTTGGCTGATAGCTGGTAAATATCGAGACTGAATTTCATGAATTGAGACTCCTGTAGGAAAATAGATAAACAATAGATAACGGGGTTAACCCTCCGGCTAACCCCGTCAGAGATTTCTTCGCCCGGTCAATTTTTATTTTACCGATGTGTCAGAACCGTCACACATCATCTTCGCTCGGTCAGTTTTTATTTTACCGACGAGTCGGAACCGTCACTCGTCATCTTTCTGCGAAGTGAAAATACGCTAAAGCCATATCTTCGTTTTTAGTATATGCAATTCATTTGAAATATGCAAGTACTTTTTACATATAATATTGCACAATTTTATTATTTGTTTTTTGTACTTTATGTCCTTCCCCCTTCACGCCCCCTGCAATGACATCCTTTTCATAAATATTCTCTTTACCGTATCTTGTATATCTCAAAACGATAACAATAAATCATGGAATAAGTATAATCCGACTTACAGCGCCAAATCTATGGTGCCTCCGGTCTCCGGAGGCGCGGCCGCAGAAGCCACCTCCGCCGCGGATCTTGTGTCCACCTGAACCGGTATCTCCACGCCGGCCAGCTGCAGGGCCACTCCAAAATCGCCCGAGGATGCCTCCTGCCGCTCCTTTTCCAGCTGGCTGAAAAGAGCACGCAGATATTTCATGTCAGCCTCCACGATCTCCCGCATCTCATCCGCCCTGTGTTTCTTCTTCAGCTGCTCCAGCTCAGCGGAATCCATGTCCGACCGCACTGTCTGCATCAGCTCCAGCTCCTCCATCTCCTGCTCTCTGGCCAGCTCTTCCATCTCCTCCTGGAGCTCCTCCATGAGCTGTTCCAGCTCTTCTGCGCTCATCTCAGCGAAATCGGCCGCATCCATCTCCCAGCCGCCCTCTTCCCTGTCCCTTTCGTCCGGGTCTGTGGGCCATGTGCCTCCACCGTGCTTTTCGATATACTCTTCCTGCTGGAGGTGCTTCATGCGCTTCTTCGCCACCCGCTCCATCCGCTCCGCATGGCGGATGGCGGCTCTGACCTCTCTGTCATTGTACTTGCCGCTGACAAGCTTTCTGCGCAGATTCACGGTCTCCGTCTTCGCGCTGGCCAGAACCTGCCTGGCGTTGCCGGAGGTAGTTGCCTGGGTAATCATTGTGGATATCCGCCTCTGTTTATAGCCCAGCTTTTTCAGCTTCTTCAGACTCTGGCTGTGGATCGTAATCGTGCCCACCTTGGAGCCGTCAGGCTTCTTGATGGTAATCTCTCTTACGCCGGTATTTCTGTTCGTGTTGACCTCTATGCTCATATCGTGACCCCCCTTGTCTGCCTGCCGCATCCCTGCGTTAAACGCTTCCTTGCGTTTTATGAGCCTTTCCTATTATATCGGATTTTTCTGCCAGAAATAAACAGAAACCGGGGATTTTATCAAAATAAAAATAGATTCTTTCTGACAGCGAGCTTATACAGAATATGGCATAGAATGTCCTGTTCTATTAATAATCGCAAGCGCAGGTCTGATTTTGCAACAAAGAAATTGCAAAATCCGGCAGGGACATACGCTTCTACATTCAGCGCAGCCCCTGCCGGACTTTCTCTGGTCTCACTTAAACCAAATTCACGGTCATTAGTCCTTCCCGGATGTCCTTATGGCTCCGGCCATCTCTCACAAATCCAGTTGCCCCTTGCGAATCCGACGGCCTCACAGATTCAACCGCTCTTCGCGACTCCCGCCGCTTTACACCTCCGGCTCAATCAATCCGTAAGTATCGCCCTTTCTCTTGTACACCACATTCACCTGATCTGTCTCCGCGTTGATGAACACGAAGAAATTATGCCCCAGCAGTTCCATCTGGATACAGGCATCTTCCGCGTACATGGGTTTGATATCGAACTTTTTGGTGCGGACAATTTTGATCTCCTCGTCCTCCATGTAGTCGTTTTCCACATACATTTTGCTGAACGAACCGGTGCCCTGCTGCTTGTCCACAATTTTGGCCTTGTATTTCTTCAGCTGCCTCTCGATAATCTCCTCCACCAGATCGATGGAGACATACATATCGTTGCTGACCTGTTCGGAGCGGATGATATTGCCCTTTACCGGAATGGTTACCTCGATTTTCTGGCGCTCTTTCTCCACGCTCAGAGTTACATGTACTTCTGTATCGGGATTGAAGTATTTGGCCAGCTTACCTATCTTGTCCTCCACAGCTGCCCTCAATCCTGGCGTCACCTCCAGATTTCTGCCTAAAATAATAAACTTCATATGCATCATCCCTTTCCGCTGTTCATATTTACTACTTTTGCACATTCATTATAGCACGTTGGCATATCACTTTGCAACAACTTCACAAATTTTTAGGAATTCAAATTATACCTCACAGCATTTCCGACAGATATCCAAAGTGCGGATTCCCATGGCATTCATCAAATGCAGATACCTTCCCCTGTCTCACACAGTCCGGTCAGCCATCCCATCAAGCCGGCTCCGCCCCGGCCCTTCCCTCAAACTGCGCATTGTACAGCTCCGCGTAAAAACCGCCTCGGGCCAGCAGTTCGTCGTGATTTCCCTGCTCCACAATATCTCCGTCCTTCATGACCAGAATCACATCTGCGTCCCGAATGGTGGAAAGTCTGTGGGCAATGACAAAGCTGGTCCGGCCCTTCATCAGATTGTTCATGGCTTTCTGGATTCTGATTTCCGTCCTGGTATCCACAGAGCTGGTGGCCTCGTCCAGAATCAGGATGGGATTGTCCGCCAGAATGGCCCGGGCAATGGTGAGCAGCTGCTTCTGTCCCTGAGACACATTCGAGGCGTCCTCTCCCAGCTCCATCTGGTATCCCCCGGGAAGGGTCTGGATAAACCGGTGCACATGAGCCGCCTTTGCCGCGGCAATGACCTCCTCGTCTGTGGCGTCCAGCCTACCGTACCGGATATTCTCCATGATGGTTCCGTGGAAAAGCCAGGTGTCCTGCAGTACCATGCCGAAATTCTCCCGTAACTGGCTTCTGTTGAAATCTCTCACATCCTGTCCGTCCACCCGTATGGCGCCGCTGTTCACATCATAGAACCGCATCAGCAGCTTTACCATGGTAGTCTTGCCTGCGCCGGTAGGGCCTACAATGGCCACCATCTGTCCCGGCTTTACCTCACAGCTGAAATCATGAATGATCACCTTATCCGGCTGATAGCCGAATTTTACATGGTCGAAGGAGACTGCACCCTGCATCTTGCCCGAAGGACCTTCCCCTCCGGCACTTCTGACTTCCAATCCTTCCGAAAAGCCTCTTCTCACGGCACTTCCGACTTCCAGTCCTCCCGCCGAATTTCCTCTCCGCACTTCCGCCACAGGACGTTCCTTCCCGGACTTTTCCACTGCGGAACTTTCTCTCCGATTTTCACCTTCCACAGCATCCACAAAATCCGCTCCGGCAACTGTCACATCCTCCTCCGGCTCCTCCAGGAACTCGAAGACCCGCTCCGCCGCCGCTGCCGTGGACTGGAACAGATTGGAGACCTGTGCCACCTGTGTAATGGGCTGGGTAAAATTCTTCACATACTGGATAAATGCCTGAATCTCTCCCACCTCGATAACGCCCTTTATGGCCAGCATGCTGCCACTGACTGCCACCGCCACATAGCCCAGATTTCCCACGAAGGTCATGATGGGCTGCATCATACCGGAGATAAACTGAGATTTCCATGCGCTCTGACAGAGAATCTCATTGGTCTCACGGAATTCTGCCAGGCTTGCTTCCTCCCGGTTAAAGGCCTTGATGATATTCTGCCCGCTGTATACTTCCTCAATCTGCCCGTTAATCTTCCCCAGATAGGTTTGCTGGGCAATAAAATATTTCTGGGAATGCTTGATCACCACACCGATAAGCCCTCCGGATACCGGCAGAATCACCAGGGCAATCAGCGTCATCAGAGGACTGATGGACAGCATCATAATCAGAATGCCCACAATGGTGGCTACGGAGGTAATCAACGTGGTAATGCTCTGGCTCAGACTCTGCCCCAGGGTATCCACATCGTTGGTAATCCGGGACAGCACCTCTCCCACAGTCCTGGATTCAAAATAGGCCATGGGCATCCGGTTGATTTTCTCCGAGATCTCCTTTCGGAACCGATAGCACAGCTTCTGGGAGACTTCCGTCATCACAAGCCCCTGAATAAAGGACAACAGCGCGCTGAGCCCGTACAGCCCCAAAAGCAGAAGCAAAATCTGTCCAATCCGCTGAAAATTGATTCCTCCGGTACCTGCGAATTTTGCCATCATGCCGTTGAACAGCTCCGTGGTGGCCTTTGCCAGCACTTTTGGTCCAATGATGGTAAAGACCGTACTTCCTGCCGCAAAAATCATTACGGCAATCAGTGCAATCTTGTATCTTCCCATGTAGGTTATCAGCTTCGAAAATGTCCCTTTAAAATCCTTAGCCTTTTCTCCCGGCATCATGCCGCCATGGGGCCCATGAGGCCGTCGGCCTGTATGCGGATTCCTGGTAGACGTATTCGGATTCCCGGCAGACTTTTCCTCCCCGGCAGCTTCCCCGATCCCGGAATCACCGGTCAGTTTCTTCTCTTCGCTCATACCGCGGCACCTCCTTCCAGCTCCGCCTCCGATAGCTGTGACTTCGCAATTTCTCTGTATGCCTCACATTCCTGCAGAAGCTGACTGTGGGTACCCATACCGGCAATCCTGCCCTCGTCCAGCACGATAATCTGGTCCGCATGCAAAATGGTGCTGATACGCTGGGCCACAATCAGCACTGTGGCCTCCGCCGTTTTCTCCCGCAGAGCTTTCCTCAGTGTCACATCCGTCTTGTAATCCAGGGCGGAAAAGCTGTCGTCAAACAGGAAAATCTTCGGTGCTTTCGCGATTGCCCTGGCAATGGACAGCCTCTGCTTCTGTCCGCCGGACACATTGGTACCCCCCTGAGATATCTCACTGTGGTACCCATCCGGTTTGCTCTCTATGAATTCCGTGGCCTGGGCAATTTCCGCCGCCTCCTTCATCTGGCCGTCACTGATCTCCGGGACGCCTTCCTTCCACCCACCGCCGAATTTCAGATTAGATGCAATATCTCCGGAAAACAGTACCGCCTTCTGGGGCACATATCCCAGGAGACTCCGCAGTCTGTGCTGAGATATCTCCCGAATGTCCACCCCGTCTATGGTAATCCGCCCTGCCGTCACATCATAAAAGCGGGGAATCAGGTTCAGCAGCGTAGATTTGCCGCAGCCCGTGCTGCCGATAATGGCCGTGGTCTCCCCGGGCCTGGCGATAAAGTTCAGATGCTCCAGGGCATCCTCGTCCGCACCCGGATACCGGAAGGACACATCCTCGAACGCCACAACGCCTCCGGCACTTTTCAGCCTGTCATCCTGTACTTCTTCTCTGTCCGTCACACTGGCCCGGGTGTTGATCACCTCTTCAATCCGCCCGGCGGCCACGCCTGCCCTGGGCAGCATCACGGATATCATGGTCAACATCAGGAAGGACATGACAATCTGCATGGTATAGGTGATAAAAGCCAGCATATCTCCCACCATCAGATTCCCCAGGTCGATTCCCTTCGCCCCGAACCAGACAATCATGATACTGATGCCGTTCATAATCAGCATCATCACAGGCATCATCACGTTCATGACGCGATTGGTAAAAAGCTGGGTCTGCATCAGATCTCTGTTGGCTCTGTCGAACCGCTCTTCTTCGAATTTCTCCCGGCTGAAAGCCCGAATCACAGAAACGCCCGTGAGGATTTCCCGGGACACCAGGTTCATGCGGTCTACCAGGGTCTGCATCTTCTTGAATTTCGGCATTGCCACAGCCATCAGCACAGCCACCAGCGCCATAATCAGCGCCACCGCCACCACGATAATCCATCCCATGCCGGTCCTGGTCCGCAACACCTTCACCACGCCGCCGACGCCGATGATAGGCGCATACACCACCATTCTCAGCATCATGACCACCACCATCTGCACCTGCTGGATATCATTGGTGCTCCTGGTAATCAGGGATGCGGTGGAGAACTGCTCCATCTCCGCGTGGGAAAAGGATACCACCTTCGTAAAGACGCGCTCTCGCAGATTCAGTCCAAGCTTCGCCCCAAGTCTGGCGGCCAGCAGCCCTACCAGAATGGCCGTGGCCATCATCACAACGGAATAGGCCAGCATCATGCCGCCGGTCCTGTACAGATAGTTCCTCTGCACCCTGGCCAGGTCCATTCCCAGCGCTTCATATTCCTGCTGGATGAAAAGGATTGCTCTCTGGGTTACCGCTGTCTCCCCGGATTCTCCCAGACTCTGCAAAAGCTGCTCCCGGATGGCAAGAAGCTGTTCATCTGTCAACGTCACGCCGCCTTCCGGCACCGCACTCATGCCACCTGCTTCCACTCCGCTCTCCGGTGCCGCACTCGTGTCGCCTGCTTCCGCTCCGCTCTCCGGCACCGCTCTCATGCCGTCTGCTTCCACTCCGCTCTCCGGTGCCGCACTCGTGTCGCCTGCTTCCGCTCCGCTCTCCGCCATTGCACTCATGCCGCCTGCCGCTCCACTCTCTGGCATCGCACTCATGCTACCTGCCTCTGCTCCACTCCCTGGCACCGCACTCATGCTATCTGCCGCAGCACTTTCCTCCAGCGCCGTCTCCGCCCCGGTTCCCGGCATTCCGTAAGCCCCCGCTCCCCCGGACTCCATCATGGATACAAGCAGCATCGCCATCCCCATGCCTTCATTCAGCGCTTCTTTCTCCTCTTCCGTTCCCCGGAAAAGATAGCTTCCGTTCTCCGCCTGCTCATAGGCGGAAGCCATCCGCTCCCTTTCCTCCCCGGTCAGGAACATTGTCAGTGCCTCATAAGTGGATTCCCGCATCCGCTCCGGCACCGCCCCTTCGATTCCCTTCTGCCCGATACCCACATCCACGATATCTGCCGTGTATTGCGGCAGAGCCAGATCACAGTACGCCTGCACGATCAAAAGCGCTATAATCGCCAGCACAGACCATTTAAAATCCTTTAAATACTTGAAAATTTTCAGCATACAAGTCTCCTTCCGCGCCTGCCGGATTATGGTCCCAAATTCTGCAACAGTCCCCACAAAGCACCCGGCTGCTGCCACATTGTTCCAATAAAAACATTCTTATACTACATAACGCCAGAGTTTACCGTATCGCACTGGCTAAACGTATATGGCTGGCGTTATGTAGTCAGGTCACTCTGAAATTTTAACTATTAAGCAGTATACATTATAGTAACCGTTCCGGGACATTTCAATTAAATAAGCATTAAAAAACTGGAAAATATTGTGCGAAAATCTCGCGGCGCCTGTAACAAATCGCCTCCGGACTGGATTAAGAAGCAAAGGAGGTTTTAGACTATGAAAAAAGAACTGGTATCCCTTTTCCTGCTTATGCCTATCCTGCTCACCTTATCCGGCTGTGGTGGCAGAGAAACCGGCAGCCAAATCAGTGAAGACGCCCTGATCGCGGCCCCCTCGGAACAAGCGCTCTATGTGCCGGAATTTCTCTCCCTTGAAGGAGAGAATATCGATTATGACGGGATG
>JAAWLQ010000081.1 GCA_022797995.1 Lachnospiraceae bacterium | reverse complement strand
CACCCCTCCTCTTCCGCCAGGCTGCCAATAGCTTTTAACAGATTCCTCAGATCCGTCAGGAACGCCGCCTGCTCCATGACCTCCCTCATATCGGCCTGTACCGCATCCAACAGCATCCCCAGCAGGGAAAGCCTCTCGTCAAAGGCGACCTCCCTGGCCTTCGCCACGGCGCCGCCAAATCGCCCTTCCAGGATATCTGTCATATTGTAGTCCTTTTTATATCTCTGATACAGCTCATAATAGGCGCAGAATTCCTCTGCAATCCTGTCATTTCTCAGATACTGGCCCACCAGGGCCCCGTCCACAGGCAGCTTTTCCTCCTCATGGAGGGTCAGAATCTCCGATAAATCCTCCCAGCCTCTGGCCGTGACATAGCTGCGGCCCCTGGCCGTCATCTCTATCCGGTAGAAATGCTCCCTCTTTAAATCCAGATAGCTTGTGATGGCATTGTGCAGGCGCTTTTCCGAGGCATACTCCTTCCAGACCCCGTAATCGGGCTCCACCTCCATCACCTTCAGCCGGTCAAGGGTGGCAACATCGAATTCCCGGACAGACCTGTTGTATTCCGGCGGATTCCCCGCGGTGACGATGACCCAGCCCTGGGGAATCTGATGACGGCCGAAGGTTTTGTACTGGAGAAACTGCAGCATGGCCGGAGCTAAAGTCTCGGACACACAGTTGATTTCATCCAGAAACAGGATGCCCTCCCGAATGCCGCCGGCCTCGCAGGTATCATAGACGGAGGCGATGATTTCGCTCATGGTGTATTCCGAGACGCTGTAAGAAATCCCTTCATAAGTCTTCTCCGCGATAAAGGGGAGGCCCAGCGCAGACTGCCTGGTGTGGTGAGTCATGGAGTAGGACACAAGGGCGATGCCCATCTCCTGGGCAATCTGCTCCATGACGGCTGTCTTGCCGATACCCGGGGCACCCAGCAGAAAAATGGGGCGCTGGCGCGCCACCGGTATCCTGTATTCCCCGAATTCATCTTTTTTCAGGTAAAGCTTTACTGTATTTTTGATATACTCTTTGGCCTGCTTTATGTTCATGTCTGTCTCCCGTATACTTTGCTTTCTGTTATACAGGATACCATAAAAGCTTTCTCAAATCAAAGAGTTTCCGCAATCCCCTGTCTTTTTCAACAATTCCAGAAAATCAACAAATTCTTCACCGGATAATATTCTGCTGATACCTATTCGCGCTATATATTCTACAAGTCGTTTCTTCTCCTGCGACAATTCTAAATAAGCATGTATGAACTCAGCATTATTCTCATCTAAATCTGTGAATTTCAAATAAATCACCTCCCGTATTCGACTGTAAAGCGCAATATAACCGCACACCGTTAATTTATCACGATTTATTTTTCAAGTCAACCGTATGCCGTTAATATTCTTTCGATAAAACTTCTATACTTCTAGTAACCGCACACGGGTAATAGAAGTTATACAAAAAAGGGAGACTCTATGACTTATTCAGATGTTATTGTTTTAAGACTCACAAGGCTTTGTGAGGTCCAGAACATCACAACAAATAAACTTGCTACTTTATCCGGTATCACACAGTCTACTGTTGAAAATATCATGTCCGGCAAGACCAGAAATCCAAAATTAAAAACGCTCCATAAGCTGGCAGTCGGCCTTAATATGACCGTATCAGAGCTGTTGGATTTTCCCGAAATGAATGAGACCATATTTGAAGATGAATAAAAGAGAATAAAAACAGCAGCGAATTGTTTTCTCTAAATAGGGACAAATTCACTGCTTTACTGTTTGTATTATTCAGTTACTGTGATTATGCCAATATCGGCTCTCGCTTTTTGATGATAGCACTAACTTCCTCCACGCTTTTTTTGGTCGCAACGGCTATCTGTTCAAGCGTAAAGTTATTCTCATACATGGTCATTATAACATCTACTAAAGTATTATCTCTAATTCCCTGTGAAAGATTACACAAAGCGCTCACATCCTTTCTCAATTCATCATCTACCGGAATATAGTACTCGGTTTTTATAATCCTTAACTTTTCATCAACGCTTAATTCCATTGAAAGCAGCGTACTCAGCAGGCGGTGCAGCTCATACTTCTCATCATGCTCCGGAAGTTCATTTGCTATACCAATCAGAACAATATTCAACAGGTCAAGCCCGCCCTTCCACGGATAAGAGCCAAGCAGATTGTCTTTCGCAAGATGCACATAAGCCATGCTGTTTTCATCCATGTTCATACATATCCAAATGGAAAAAACACGTTTTATGTCATCATAGTTTATCTTGACAAAATCCCGTTCCTTTTGCGAAGAAATAAGACGACTCACATAAAATACTGCTCTGTTTAAGATATGGTAACCTGCTGGTTCATCCTTCTGTGCTTCCACGTTTACAATAACCTGTGAGATACCGTCTTTCATCCGTACATAAAAGATAATGTCAAATCTTACCAGCCCCTCATTAATCTCCGCATTTTCCGTATTCATCCCGACAATGCGCTGCCCATTTCCCCGACTGTCAATAAATAGTTTGCTATCGTTAGATAGTTTGCTATCGTTAGATGATATTTTTTCAATATTGGTCAATCCCGGCTCTACCGGAACCGCACTGATAAACGGCTCTCCTTCAATATAGGATACCACATCTTTCGGGTTCATTCCCCGAAACTCATCAACCGTCTTTATCAGAATATGCGCCAGAATGATCTTATTTCCCAACAGACGTTTTGCCTTATCATCATATTGTGAGTCCTGGTCTGTTGCACTGACCGCATTTTTTATTTCCGTATCCACCAGCCATAAATCTCCTTTTTGTTGATCAGAAACGCAAAATCCATTTCCAAAAGTATATGACCTCTATATTATTATACCCCGAAATTTCAGCTAAATCAATCAGAATTTTTGAAAGAAAGCCTATTCCGACATCTCCTCACAACACCACCTTCATACTCCACGGCGGCACCGGCGCACGGTTCTCGTCTTCCTCCAGAAAGGCGAAAATGGTCTGATAGTCAGGCATTCGCTCCGGATAGATGCCATACCCGTCCGTGAAATAAATCAGCCCTTTCAGATTCTCGAATTCCCCGGCTTCCCGGAGCTTTTCCACATAAGTGAACACCGGCCGAAAATCCGTGGCCCCAAAGCCCGTCAGTTTTCCCTCCCGCAGAAACGTCTCCAGATCCTCCTGACCGGTAATCTTCCTGTCGTCCTGCACCTGATTGTCGCACTGCAGAATGTGGACATTTATCTGGGTGAAAAAATTGTCATGACTTTTCAAAATGGCATAGGTCT
Source organism: Lachnospiraceae bacterium (assembly GCA_022797995.1). Lineage (GTDB taxonomy): Bacteria > Bacillota > Clostridia > Lachnospirales > Lachnospiraceae > Acetatifactor. The sequence continues at coordinate 8,461 of JAAWLQ010000081.1, read as the reverse complement.
TCCTGAGGAAGGCTTTTACCGCCTCTCCGTCACAGGAAGCGGAAGTATCGATGGCGATGACGAACTCCCTGACCTTTTTGCTCTCCCGGTACTCCAGAGGCTCTATCAGAGGAAGATTGCCGTAATGCTCCAGGCCGTAAGTATAATAGATATAGTCGAACTCATCCTCGCTCACCGCCAGCTCCTCCCCGGTCACCGCGAACCGGCGCAGAATCTCGCCGTAATCATATTTCTCCCTGACGGCCTCCTCCAGATTCTGCTGAAGGCTCTTTGTACCGGCCTTTCCCCTGGCAAAGGACTGAAGATCCGCCTTCACCTGCCTGCCCAGCTTCTTCCAGTTATTCATGTCACCCTCCAGACGCTTCTTCGTTTTCCAGAGATGGTGACTGTCCCGGAAAGAAAGCATGCGCAGCTCCCGCTTCTCCTGTGGGGATAGAGAATTTTTCTGAAAATGGTGGTAAAGCTTCTCCGCCGTCAAGGCCCCCGCCCGGTCCTTTAAGATGGAAAACCTTCTGACCGCCGCCACGTCTGTCTCCAGCGCGGCTCCCGCCAGCCCCAGCTCCAGTATCACATTCTCCACTGCCAGATCTGCCGCCAGGTCCCAGGTCTTCGACTCCAGCTTATCGTACTGGAAATTATGGGAAAAGACGCAGTGGAGCAGCATGTGAAGGTAGGTGCGGGTAACCAGTGCCGGAGTATTTTTGTAACATTTCAGCACGTACGCGGAATCATACAAACAATAACGGCCGTCCGAGGCAAACCCCCATGATTTTGTAGACTGCCCTTTTTCTGTGGAATGTATTTCTTCCATGGAACGTTCTCCTCCCATGAAATAACCTTCTTCCACAGAAAGCCTCTCTTCTATGGGATGCGCTCCTCCCCCACATTCCCGCACAGGAAGCGCCGCCACTACAGGGGCAAAGAATCTCAGGTGCATCAGGATATCATCTCGAGCCAGACCCATAACCTCCCTGGCAAGAGACGAAATTTTCGTACTGCGGAAATCGGAGGCTTCTCCGTCTCTTTCCCTGCTCTTTTCTGCCATATCCTTTTCCTCTTCCCGGAATACCTTCCTCCCCGTTTCCGCCATATTCCTTCCGCCTCCGTTTTTTCCTTCTGCTTTCAGGCTTTTCCAGCTTTATATCTACCTCCGGACTTCCATTCGCTCTCCCATTTATATCTGCCACTTATCCTTCATCTGCTCTCCGATTTATATCTGCTTCACGGCTTATATCTGTTCTCTGACTTACATCTGCCTCATGGTTATATCTACCCCTGGCTTACATCTACCTCCTGCCCTATATCTGCTCCCTGGCTTACATCTACCTCCTGCCCTATATCTGCTCCCTGACTTATGTCCGCTTCATAGCTTCTCTCTGTTTTCCGACTTACATTTGCCTCATGGATTATATATACCCTCTGCCCGCATCTGCTCCCGGTCTTACATCCACGCCCGAATAAAGTCTATGGAGTATTCCCTTGCGGCCACGCTGTCGGCTCCGTCATAGCCGTGTCCGGCGCCGGGCATGACGGTCAGCCGCGCGTCCCTGTAGACGGACAGCGCCCTCTCCGAATAGCCAATGGGTACCACGTCGTCCTGATCTCCGTGAATCATCAGGACAGGACCGCCGTAAGCCGGAATGATTCCATACACATCGATATCCTTTGCCTCCCGGTCGAAGGCTTCACCCATGGGCAGGCCGAAGACCTCCTTCACCCCGGCTTCGTACCGTTTCCCCGCATCGTCCGGAACCACGAAAGCCGGATACCACAAAACCAGCGCTCTCACATCCTCCGGACGTCTGGCCGCCACCAGCGCCGAGACCAGTCCTCCCATGCTCTCCCCCTGGAGGAAAATCCGCTCCGAATCCACATAATCCAGCCCCTTCACGCAGTCGATGACTGTATTCAAATCCTCACATTCCGTGCCCACCGTCATCTCTTCCATCGTCCCATCGCTGAGAGATTCCGGCCCGCCTCCGCAGAAGTCAAAGAAGAGACAGCAGATGCCTGCCTCCGCAAAACCATCCCCGTGATGCATCAGTTCCCGGAAGTTACTGCCGAAACCGTGGCAGAATATTACTATGGGATGCCTCCGTCCTGTCTCTTCCGGCCGATAGAGCCTGCCCTGAATTTTCTTTCCGTCCTTTTTTACAAATGCGATTTCCTCTATAGTCGTCCTCTTTTCCATCTCCATACCTCCGCGGCACACTGGCCAATCGTTTTCTGTCATCTCTCCACGCTGAACAGGTACGCCGTACTCCCCTTTTGGAAACCCTGGAGAAAGACCTCCGCCGTCCAGTATTTAGAAGGATAGGGGATCACCACATTCTGAGCCAGAATCGTGTTCCTGGTCACATCGTACATGGCATCACTGTCGAATCCCTCCTGGCCGTGCAGGGCTTCCATATCTCCTTCGAATTCCGCGAAAGCGAACTGGGACAGATAGGGCATACCCGACTTTTCGTCATTGTCCGGCTGAAAATCGATGCCGGTATATCCTTCCGGAACCGGCGCATCCGCCGCCAGGAACCGTCCCCACAGGACATGGCAGTGTTCCACGTCCACCCCCCTGCCGTAATGGTGCATCAGTATTACGTCATAGTCAAAGCCGCTGCGGTATTCCTCCATGGCGTCCAATATCCGCTGCAGCGCCTCCAGCCCCGGGGCATCCTGGGAGAAATCTTTCTCCATCCCGATAAAGCGCATGGCAGGAAGCTTCCTGTACTCGAATCGCGTCATCCGAAAGCCGTCCTGCTGCCGTTTCACCACATCCGGCATGAACAGAGTCCACTGCACACCGGCGTCACAATCCTTCAGGAAATTAACATATCCGAAAATGTCCACCGTATCTGTCCCCGTATGGCCGGTGATACCTCCCGCAAACAGTTCTCTGGTCTTTCGGTCTCTTATGGCTGAAAAGTCAGTAAATACTTTTCCCACCGCTTCCTTCAGCTCATCGGCCCAGGTGGCTCCGGTAAGCTCGTCCTCCAGCCTGTCCAATGTGTCAAATACGGCCATATTCACCAGGCCGGAAGGCGCCAGGTCAGTGAGCTCCGCCCGCAGCCTCCCGCACTGCCCGGAGAATCTGCCGATGATTTCCTCCATGAAAATCTTCCGATTCTCTTCCAGTTCCTCTTCGTTCCACTCCTCTGCCTTCAACAGCCATGCCGTCACTGCGTCAAAGGCGTCCGGGTTCGTCCCCCTAGCCTGCCCCGTCCAGTCCACTATGCGCTGATACCGCTCCTCCGGGCTCCCGGCTCCTGCATTTCCCTCCGGCTCATACCAGCAAAATCTGTCCTGTAAATTCTTCATTTGTCTCCCTCCATACATGTCAATAATCCTCTGTCGATTTCCACTATCCTCTCGTGGGCTCCTATGTCCTTAAGCAATGCCACTTTTCCGATTTCCTCCCTGTCCGGACGACGGTCTCCGACTTCCTGCAGAGCTTCCGCCGGCAGTCTTATCCCGTACAGCCCTCCGTATTCCACGCGGCGTTCTGTGGAAAAGTAGTCCGGAACCAGCTTCAAATGCATAAGCCCCGGATAATCTGCTTTCTGTTATACAGGATACCATAAAACCTTTCATAAATCAAAAAATTCATTGATATCTGCCCCCGGACACGTTATCATGTAATTAATGAATGATTTGGCATATGATGTTAACAGTGAATTGCCGAACAGAAAACTTTTTAAACCATTCGAGCACAATATAGATTATAAGGTAACTCAAATGAAGCTTTCAAATACGGCCCAAAAGAAAGACTATTCCGAAATAAATACTCCTCTGAATATCCTTCAGATTGAAAAAATCCTTTCCTGTATTTCCTGCTATGCGGCACTCTGCGGATTGGCGGGATGCTGCTTTTCCCTGGTTCTATGGCATTGTCTTCTGGCATTGATTTTCGGAAATGACAGCGTCATTGTCAGCATGGACAGCAGACAGGTGCTTGCCCTGTCAGTCACTGCCATAATCAGCTGCCTTCTGCATTTTTCATTACGAAAGCGACTGGGGAAGTCATTGGGAAAAAGCATCCCCATATCTATCAGTGCAGAAGAATATTTCAGGCAAAGTACAATAACAAACCATTGCAGGGTCATTTTGTACCTGATGCTATTGACAGCAGGGTTCGCCATGAGTATCCTGCTTCCCGGACATATCTACTACAGCGATTTGCGCTTTTTGCTAGGAATAAGCGCTTTTCTGATCTCCTTCAGCGTTTTTTGTCTGATCTCTCTGCTTCAGGAACAGCATATATGCCGGCAGATAAATGTCATAGCCGTATGTGGAACTGACAGCGACAGTGGATTTGACACGTGCAGAAAACAGAGAAGCGCAATTATCATGTGGTCTGTTTACTGGGCCATCGTATTGAGCGGATACCTGACAGTCAGCATACTGTTCCGAAGCCTCTCCATGTATGCCGGTTATTTTGTCATTGCAGTTGTTTATTTTATATTACGCCTGACCATCAATAACCCCTTCCGGCGTTTTTCAGGTCTCCGGGCAAAACGCATTCCTGTAAGACTTCTGAATATCGCCGTCATATTGGGCATGGCAGGGCTGTACCTTTACATCACACAAAACGGCTCAGACTATAATAACAGATATATCAATTCCCTGAATTACGAGGGGTTTTGTCACAAGAGTACCTTTACATATGACCGGGAAACAGGGGTGTACACCATATCCGGCGCCTCTGACGAATTCCGTATCCTTCAGTTGACAGACATCCATATCTGTGGAAGCATTGCCACCATCAGGACAGACCGCAGGGCACTCACAGCCTGCTATGATATGATCAGAGAAACGCAGCCCGACCTGATCATACTGACGGGAGATCTTGTTTATCCGATGCCAGTCCAGACCTTCAGCAAGGATAACCTGGGGGCAGTCGTACAGGTCTGCAACCTTATGAATCAGATCGGAATTCCATGGACCATGGTTTACGGAAATCATGACACGGAAACAATAGCCTCATACAGTGCGGAGGAATTAGAGGGAATATATCATTATTACATTCAGGAGCCGAATCATTCCATGCTATACGCGGACAGACAGCCCGAAATTTACGGCAGATATAATCAGTATATAAAAGTTGTGAACTCTGATGGCAGTCTGAATCGTCTGCTGTTTCTGATCGATTCCAATGATTATGTAAAAAATTCGGAGCAGACCAAAGAATACGACTCCATACATACAGACCAGATACAATGGTATGAGGATACGATTGACCAGATTGCTGCAGAAGAAGGAAGAATTATTCCCTCCTTCGTATTCATGCACATACCTTTCCGTGCTTTTGCCGAGGCACAGGAAGCCTTAAAGAGGGGCAGCAGCGATGCTGTATATCTATTTGGGGAGAATGAGGAACCCGTCAGCTGCCCCAGGTATGACTCCGGATTTTTTGATACCATAGTGAAAAAACAGAGCACCCAGGCGGTATTTGCAGGGCATGACCACTTAAATAACATGGCTGTTAAGTATAAGGGCGTGGATCTGGTATATTCCAAATCCATAGACTATTATGCGTATCCAGGGATTGCAGACAAAACCAAACAGCGGGGTGCCACGCTCATCACTTTGTTTTCAGACGGTTCCTATCAGATTGAACAGGTGAATTATCAAAAATAACCACAGCGGCACTTATATCACAATGAATGTTTCCATGGTCTGGCACTGCCAAGCCAGCCCTGTTCCGCCCAATACTTCCCATCCAGATATTCAGGATCCTTTTTATGGAGCGTTCTCTGCATCAAACGGCAGACGGAAAACTTGAATTTAGTCTTCAAATTTGTATGTGCGGGTTTTGTATAATCTGTCTGTGCAAACCTTTGAGCCAGCTTTTTCACGCTTCCTGTCAGTTCTGCCCGCTTCTTTTCGGGAAGTCTCTCCCATACAATATCGCTCATCAGTGCACTGGTGAATATTCCGATTTTAGAAATTCCCCACCAGGACAGGCTGTGTTTTATATCCTTTGCCGCCGATTTTGCACCGGCTCCCAGGCACTGCGTGATGATGACCGCCCGTTTTCCAAACATTTCGCGGGCAGGCCGGTGAGGCATCCAACGGTAAGCAAAATGGTCGAGAAATGTTTTCATTGCACCTGTAACGTGAAACACATATGCCGGAGACGTCATTACAATCAGATCCGCCTGCAAAAGCGACTTATCGATTCTTTCAATATATTCCGCGTCTTTGCAGGTGCTTTCGCCCTTTATCGTACAGCTGATACAGCCGTTGCAGAAATTGGGGCAGTCTTTTGGCAGATAATATTCCGTAATGTCTGCCTTATCCTGAAACTCCGCTAAAAATATCTCTTTCAGGCGATAGGTCACACCGTGCTTTTCCGTTCCGTTTATAACCGTTATCTTCATTAGGATACCTCCAGAATATCATGCAGGATTTGCGTATGCCACATCCTTCGGTTTTCTTTCTGACGCAGATCAATATCAAGTATCGCCTGTGCCGTTTCATAGCGAAGGAAAGTCTGCTGCATAACTGAAATCAGGCAGAAAGTCTTTCTTTTTACAGTATGTTCATCCCAGTCAGGACGGCAGGCAGCCACAAGAGGGAGATATGCGGCATAAGTTCTGTGTGTATTGTCATCTGGTTTCGGATGATTCATATCGGCAAGAACGGAAATTCTGGACACAGCATAATGCCTGAACAGAAAATCCAGCGTCATATTGCTGAGATATCAAAAAGGAACACCACCAGGGTTTATTCCTGAAAGTGTTCTTTTTGTCAGGGAAACTTTTTCATAGCCCCAGAAAAGCTATTTACTACAAACTTTTTCATTATAGCAGCTTTAATAGCTGTATCAGCTCATGTGGCTTTCCTTTGGAGGAATCTGTCAGTCTTGTATCGAACTGCTGAAAACCGTTCTCGCGATAGAAAGACAAAAGTTTTTCCTCGTCCGCTGCCTCCAAAAAGACAACCATGCCGCCTGCTAAATACTGTAACTGCTGTATCTGCCGTATCGCAAGCCCTAGCAATTCTTTACCTGAAATGCGTTCATTTGCACTATATGGTATTACTGAATGGTTTTGCATTTACGGTAATTGGCTTGATAGTGAGTGCAAAATACCCAACCAGCTCCGCATCTTCCGTTGAAAATACCAGATATGTAACCGACTGCTGTTTTTTTGCAAACTCGACGGACTGTTTCTTTATGAATCTTTCAACATCCTGGTTGACCTTACATGAAAACTCGGAAAGAACCTGAAGCAGCATGTCCTCTCCGAGTCCATAACTTCCATCGCCCAAATACTCACGAATGTTGAAAACTGTATATTTACTTGTTTCCTGTATTCGCTTTCTTCCTTTTCTCCATAAATTTCGCTATATCTTTTGGGTCAGTTAAAAAAGTTGCACTGACATTGATAGGAGGCGTCGGATTATTAGCAGATGCCTCGATCGCATCAGCAAATATCTCTACCTGCTTCTGGCTTGATATAACAAAATTCTTCGTAATGCTTGAAGTTGCCATAAGAAACACCTCCTTTGTTAGTACATGACTAAAGTCTATCTACAGACAAGTCTGTTTACAGACTTTAGTATGGCTCATTTTACAGCATACATACTTCCCTGCTTATATTGTACGGTTTTATCGCCGCTTTTGCAACAAAATATTTTGAATGCTTCCTTTTAACTATAGCGGTTACAAAATCAGGTATGTTGAGTCCCTTAATATTAAATTGAAATCCAATATCTTTGTTCCACATCACCATTGGAATTCACGAACTCGTTTTCAAGGACACCGCCGTTTTTTACAATGGATCTGGCAGAACCAATGTTGTCCTTATCACATGTCATCAGCACCTGGTCTATTCCCAGCTTCTTACACTCAGCCAGTGCCAGATGAATCATCTCCGTCGCATACCCCTTCCTTCTTTCACTGGGTCTGATTCCGTCTCCGATATGCCCGCCTTCTTGCAGCAGAGAATCCGTCAGATAATGACGGATATTGACAGCTCCGAGAAGTCTGTCTCTGTCTTCATCCAGCAGGAAAAACACGGAATCGGGAACCCGGCCTGCCGAGGGTTCTTTTATTTCGAGATGTTCCAGATAGAAATCGAAATCGTGATAATCATTTTTAAAGATTGCCCACGGTGAGCGATTGGTGTGATTGCGCTCCTGATCGGCTTTCCACTCATCGATCATCTCACCCAGCTGTTCTTCATATTCCTTTGTGAGTTTTATCAATTTTAGAGCCATGGCTTCCTCCATAAATTCTGTCTGTCGAATTGATACAGACAAAGTATATCACCATCTGCAATTTTTATAAAATACTCAAACTCCCCTGATGCCTCTTCTTCATCCCCTTTACACGGCATAATACTGGCGATTTTTAGCTTTTGGTTAATGGATATGTTCATCATAAAAATCTAAAAAATCCTCGAACAACTCCAAATCCAATGAATTACACCATTTTTCCCTGTCAAGGTTTTGATATATA
>JAAWLQ010000080.1 GCA_022797995.1 Lachnospiraceae bacterium | reverse complement strand
ATCTGACGGAGGAGGAAGCGCACAGGTACTTACAGAAATGCAGTATGGACAGCGGGACGAATCTGGCGGAGACAGCCCTCATGGTGCTGTCCATGATGAAAGTATAAGCTGGGAGCAGCAGAACAGGAGCTCATTATTATGAAATTTACAAAAATGCAGGGATGCGGCAATGACTATATCTATGTGAATGGATTTCAGGAACAGGTTGACGATGCGGAGAAACCGGAGCTGGCAAGGCGGCTCAGCGACAGGCACTTCGGAATCGGCAGCGACGGACTGATTTTCATCAATCCCGGGTCGGAAGCCGACTTTGAGATGGAAATGTATAATGCGGACGGCTCGAGAGCCGAAATGTGCGGGAATGGGATTCGCTGTGTGGCGAAGTATGTGTATGACAAAGGACTGACGGATTCGAAGCATATCAGCGTGGTCAGCGCAGGCAAAGTAAAGCAGCTGGACCTGACAGTGGAGAGAGACCCGGAACATCCGGAAAGCAGGGGTGTTGTGACAAAGGTTCGGGTAAATATGGGGAGTCCCGTGACGGAGCCGGACCTGATTCCGGTGAAGGCAGGGGGCCCCCGGGCAGTGGACGAACCAATTTTGGTGGACGGAAAGGAATACCGCATGACCTGTGTGTCCATGGGGAATCCCCATGCGGTGGTATTTATGCCGGGAGTGGCAGAACTGAAGCTGGAACAGATCGGACCTTCCTTTGAGCATCATGACAGATTTCCCGCCCGGACCAACACGGAGTTCGTGGAGATCCTGGACAGGAAGACCTGCTTTATGCGGGTCTGGGAGCGGGGAAGCGGAGAGACGCTGGCCTGTGGAACGGGATGCTGTGCCGTGGCGGTGGCCGGAGTTTTAAATGATTTGACAGATTCTGCGGTAACGGTTAAACTGTTGGGCGGAGAACTGTACATCGAATGGGACAGGGAGAAGAATCTGGTCTATATGACGGGGCCGGCGGTCACAGTGTTTGAGGGCGTTCTTCCTGATCCGCACTGATTGTTCCCGCTCAGGTGTCGCCAGGGGCGGCGTGAGGGGAAGAGTGTAAAATGTTTAAGCGGCATGTCTGCCGAAAATTCCAGAAGGAGAAAAAAATGTACAAAATAAACGAGAATTATTTAAAGCTTCCCGGAAGCTATCTGTTTTCCACCATCGGTAAAAAAGTAAATTCTTACGGCGCGGCTCATCCGGAGAAGAAAATCATTCGCCTGGGTATCGGAGATGTGACGCAGCCGCTGGCGCCGGCCATTGTGGAAGCGCTGCACGGGGCGGTGGAAGAGATGGGAAGGGCGGAAACATTTCACGGATATGCGCCGGACCTGGGATATGAGTTCCTGAGAGAGACTATTGCGGAGTGCGATTATCGGAGCCGGGGCTGTGCCATTGAAGCCGACGAGATCTTTATCTCCGACGGGGCAAAATGCGACTGTGGCAATATTCAGGAGATTTTCAGCACAGACAATTGCATCGCGGTGTGTGACCCGGTATATCCTGTGTATGTGGATTCCAATGTGATGGCCGGAAGGACGGGCACGTACGACAGAGAGAAGGAGACCTGGAGCGATGTCATGTATATGCCCTGCACGGCGGAGAATGACTTTGTGCCGGAACTGCCGGGGAAGGGAAAGACACCGGATCTGATCTATTTATGCTTTCCCAATAATCCCACAGGCTCCACCATCACGAAGGAAGCGCTGCAGGAATGGGTGGATTATGCGAATAAATCAGGCGCGGTGATTCTGTATGATGCCGCCTACGAGGCATATATCACAGAAGACAATGTCCCGCATAGCATTTTCCAGTGCAGAGGGGCGGAATGCTGTGCCATTGAATTTCGCTCTTTTTCCAAGAATGCGGGATTTACGGGGCTGCGCCTGGGATTCACCGTGATTCCGAAAGCGCTGAAATGTGGGGAGGTATCTCTGCATTCTCTGTGGGCAAGAAGGCATGGCACCAAATATAACGGTGCGCCTTATATCGTACAGAAGGCCGGAGAGGCGGTTTACTCCCGGGAAGGCCGGGCGCAGCTGAAGGAACAGATCGGATATTATCAGAGAAACGCGGCGTACATTTTTGACGGACTGAAGGGTATGGGCTATACGGTGTCCGGCGCTGTCAATTCTCCCTATATCTGGCTGAAAACACCGGCGGGAATGACCAGCTGGGAATTCTTCGACTGTCTGCTGGAGAGAGTCAATGTGGTGGGGACGCCCGGTTCCGGATTCGGCCCCAGCGGCGAAGGATATTTCAGGCTCACCGCTTTCGGCAGCTATGAGAATACCGTGGAGGCGGTGGAGCGGATTAAGACGTTATCGTTTTAAATGAGGAGTTAAATCCGGAATGCCCTTGACGCCTCCCGAAACTTATTTTATAATGAAGCTGCACGCCTGTTCCGCAGGCGTTGTTGGTGGTGAAAAAGCAGGAATCAGTGTCGGGGATTCGGGCCCCGGATAGGAGCGCCATGATCAGGAGCATGACCGGTTTCGGCAGATGTGAGGTTGCCGAGAACAGCAGGAAGTTCACAGTGGAGATAAAGTCGGTAAACCATCGTTATCTGGACATCAATATCAGAATACCCAAAGCACTCAGCTCTTTTGAGGCCGCTGTCCGCAATGAGCTGAAGGCCTATATTACCAGAGGAAAGGTGGATGTATTCATTTCATATGAGGACCTCTCCGAGAAGACTTCTCTTCTCCGCTACAACAGAGAGGTGGCGGAAGAATATCTGAGATATCTGCGTCAGATGGCAGAGGAATTCAGCCTTGATGACGATATTCGTGTGTCCACACTTTCCAGATTTTCCGAAATATTTACAGTGGAGGAAGCGGATGTAGACGAGGAAGAGCTCTGGAAGGAGCTGGAGAAGGCCGTCGTGGGAGCTGCGAGAATGTTCGTGGATACCCGGACCGCGGAGGGAGAGCACCTGCGGACAGATCTGCTTGCTAAAATGGATGGAATGCAGCAGCTGACGGACTTCATTTCTCGGCGATCTCCCCGCATTATGGAGGAATACAGGCGAAAGCTGGAAGATAAGGTGAGGGAGCTTCTGGCGGGGGTCACTGTGGACGAGGGGCGGCTGCTGACGGAAGTGACTGTTTTTGCGGATAAAATCTGTGTGGACGAGGAACTTGTGAGGCTTCGCAGTCATATTGACACCACGAGATCCAGTCTGCAGGAGGGCGGAGCCGTGGGACGGAAGCTGGACTTTATCGCGCAGGAGATGAACCGCGAGGCCAATACCATCCTGTCGAAGGCAAATGATCTGGAGACCTCCAATTGCTGTCTGGACCTGAAGACAGAAATCGAAAAGGTCCGCGAGCAGATTCAGAATATAGAATAGAGGTCAGCGCCCATGCTTATTCATATCGGTTTCGGCAATATTGTGAATACCGCGAAAATTATCGCCATTGTCAGTCCTGATTCCGCGCCCATCAAACGTCTGGTGCAGAATTCCAAAGAAAAGGGACTTGCCATTGACGCCACTCAGGGGCGCAAGACGAAATCCGTACTCGTGATGGAGAACAGTCAGGTGGTGCTGTCGGCCCTTCTGCCGGAGACCATTGTGGGTCGTATGCAGGACGGCACAGATGTTTCGGAGGAGAAATAAATGGAGCAGAAAGGAATTCTTATCGTTATTTCCGGTTTTTCCGGTGCGGGAAAGGGAACACTGGTAAGAGAGCTTTTGAAAAAGTATGACAGCTACGCTCTGTCCGTATCCATGACCACAAGGGTGCCCAGACCGGGAGAGCGGGAAGGCATAGAGTATTTTTTCACGGACAGAGAGCATTTTGAAGAGACCATAGAGAGGGACGGTCTGGTAGAATATGCGCTGTACTGCGGAAATTATTACGGTACGCCCAGGGCCTATGTGGAAGAGCAGCTGGCCGCGGGGAAAAATGTGATTCTGGAGATAGAGATCCAGGGAGCGCTGAAAGTAAGGGAAAAATATCCGGAGTGTCTGCTGATCTTCGTGACGCCCCCCAGTGCGGGAGAGCTGGAGCGGAGGCTGGTGGGAAGAGGCACGGAGAGCCGGGAAGTCATTGAGAAACGACTGGCCCGGGCTGTGGAGGAATCAGAAGGTGTGGAAGCCTATGATTATATTGTAGTAAACGACAGGCTGGAGGAATGTGTGGAGGAGATTCACTATCTGGTGGATGCCGCCCGCAGAGCGCCGGTGAGAAGGAATGAATTCATTCAGGAAATCAGAGAGGAATTACTCAGTTTAGCGAAAGGAGTGCGGAAATAATGTTACATCCGTCTTATTCAGATTTGATGAAAGTGGTGAACAGGGAAGTAGAGCAGGGCGAGGCACCGGTGGTAAGCAGCCGTTATTCCATCGTCATGGCTACCTCCAGGAGGGCAAGGCAGATTATCGCAGGCGAGGATGCCATGGTGGACAGCAAGGATAAGAAACCGCTGTCTGTGGCGGTGGAAGAGCTGAACCAGGGGAAAATCAAGATACTGGGCAGCGAATAGAAGGAAGGGTATATTTCAGTATCATGAACATTTTGTTTGTGTCTCTGGGCTGTGATAAAAATCTGGCTGATACGGAGATGATGCTCGGACTTCTGCGGAAGAAAGGGTATACTTTTACGGACGATGAAGAGCAGGCTGACATTGTAATAGTCAATACCTGCTGTTTTATTGGCGATGCAAAGGAAGAAAGCATTCAGACGCTGCTGGAGATGGCCGAACTTCGCAGGGCGGGCCGGCTGAAGGCTCTGATTGCCGCCGGCTGCCTGTCTCAGCGCTATCAGGAGGAAATCCGAAAGGAGATTCCGGAGGTGGACGCCCTTGTGGGAACCACGGCGCTGGAGGATATTACAGAGGCCGTGGAAGAGGCTCTGGAGGGCAGAGGCGGGAATTATTACCGGGATTTGAATGCGCTGCCGGTATGTAGGGACAGGGTGGTGACCACAGGAGGGCATTACGCTTTTCTGAAGATTGCCGAAGGATGCGACAAACACTGCACCTACTGTATCATTCCGAAAGTGAGGGGATGCTACAGAAGCATTCCGATGGAGGCGTTGGAGGCTCAGGCCCGAAAGCTTGCGGAGGACGGCGTCAGGGAGTTGATTCTGGTGGCCCAGGAAACCACGCTTTACGGTGTGGATCTGTATGGGGAAAAACGTCTGCCGGAGCTTCTGCGCAGACTTGCGGAAATTGACGGCCTGAGATGGATTCGGATATTGTACTGCTACCCGGAAGAGATTACGGAGGAACTGATTGAGACCATTGCCGGAGAACCGAAGGTGTGTCATTATCTGGACATACCCATTCAGCACGCATCCGACAGGGTGCTGAAGCGTATGGGCAGGCGCACCACGCAGGAAGAGTTGAGAAGGCAGATAGAGCGACTGCGGGAAAGAATCCCCGATATCTGTCTGCGGACCACGCTCATCAGCGGATTCCCCGGAGAGACGCAGGAAGATTTCGAAGAGCTGTATCGTTTTGTCAATGAGATGGAATTCGACCGTCTGGGCGTGTTCCCCTACTCCAGGGAGGAGGATACGGCGGCGGATCTGCTGCCGGACCAGGTGGAACAGGAGCTGAAGGAAAGCAGACGGGACGAACTGATGGAACTTCAGCAGGCCATTGTCTGTGACAGGGCGGAGGAGCTGATAGGACGGGAGCTTACCGCCATGATAGAGGGTAAGATTGCGGACGAGGACGTATATGTGGCAAGGACTTACAGGGACGCACCCGATGTGGACGGCTATTTGTTCATCAATACCGGACGGAATCTGGAGACAGGAGATTTTGTGAAAGTAATTGTGACGGATTCCCGTGAGTATGATCTGATTGGCGAGCCCGCGGAGGACATGCTTACATAGTGAGAGGGATATGAGTGACGTGAATGCTCACGCATGATGGAACGATAGGAAGACGGAAGTATAACAGGGAGGATGTTCATGAAGAAGATGAATTTGCCGAATAAGCTGACCATATTTCGCATTATTCTGATTGTGCCTTTTATATTGATGCTTTTGGGTGAAGGCAGTGAATGGGGATGGTTTAAAGCTGTCTTCGGCGGTGTCATGGAATATGTGGACTATATTGCGCTGGCCATCTTTATTGTGGCCAGTCTCACGGATCTGATCGACGGGAGGATTGCCAGAAAATACAATCTGGTCACGAATTTTGGCAAGTTTATGGATCCTCTGGCCGATAAGCTTCTGGTCAGTGCTGCGCTGGTGGCACTGGTGGCTCTGGGGCGCATCTCCGCATGGGTGGTGATCATTATCATCAGCCGTGAATTTATTATCAGCGGATTTCGTCTGGTGGCGGCGGATAACCGTGTGGTGATAGCGGCCAGCTACTGGGGAAAGTTCAAGACAGTTTTTCAGATGGTAATGGTATGCCTGATGATTGCGAATATTCCGCAGCTGCAGCTTGTGACGGACATTGTCATGTGGATTGCACTGGTACTGACGGTGGTGTCTCTGATAGATTATCTGATCAAGAATAAGGATGTGATGAAGGAGCAGAAGTAGGCTGTAAAAGCGGAGAAACGAGGGAGATTATGAAAGTTGAACTGATTTGTGTGGGGACGGAGCTTTTGCTGGGAAGCATTGTCAATACCAATGCCGCCTATCTGTCGGAGAAATGCGCGGGACTGGGGCTGTCCTGTTATTTTCAGACTGTGGTGGGAGATAACGAAGAGAGGCTGACCCAGGTGCTGGAGACGGCGCTGGGACGTTCGGACATTGTGATTCTTTCCGGCGGACTGGGGCCTACGGAGGATGATCTGACCAAAGAGACAGCCGCGAAAGTCTGTGGAAAGGCATTACAGCTGCACGAGCCAAGCAAGGAAGCCATCAGGAGATATTTTGCCGAGAGAGGTATGGAACCTACCGACAATAACTGGAAGCAGGCTATGCTGCCGGAGGGATGCATCGTTCTGGAAAATCATAACGGCACGGCGCCCGGAGTGATTCTGGAGACGGAGCAGGGAAGAGTGATTCTGCTTCCCGGGCCGCCCAACGAGCTACGGCCCATGTTTGAGGAGAGTGTGGTGCCTTATCTGGGAGCGCTTACATCCCAGGTGATCTGCTCCAGAACCGTGAAAATCTGCGGCGTGGGCGAAAGCAGAGCGGAGACCATGGTGATGGACCTGATTGATGCCCAGGATAATCCTACCATTGCCACCTATGCGAAGACAGGTGAGGTACATATTCGTGTCACCGCCAATGCGGGGGATAAGAAATCGGCCCAGAAGCTGATCAAACCGGTGGTAAAGGAGCTGAAGAACAGATTCGGCAGCAACATTTACAGCACGGAAGAGGAGATCACGCTGGAGAAGGCAGTGGCGGATCTGGCCATAGCAAACGGCCTGACAATTACCTGTGCGGAATCCTGTACGGGCGGGATGCTGTCGGCGAGACTGATCAACGTTCCCGGCATTTCCGAAGTGTATAAATCAGGTGTGATTACCTATTCCAATAAGGCAAAGAGAAAACTGCTGGGCGTGAAGAAAAGTACGTTGCAGAAGCACGGCGCGGTAAGCGAGCGGACGGCGGAAGAAATGGCAAAGGGCGCCGCTTCCATGTGCAAGGCGGATGTGGCCGTGGCGATCACAGGAATCGCCGGACCGGACGGCGGCACGGAGGATAAGCCGGTGGGACTGGTCTATATTGCCTGCTATGTGAAGGGACGAATGACGGTGAAGAAGCATCTGTTCTCCGGAAACAGAGACAAGGTGCGGGAATCGGCGGTATCTGCCGCGCTGGGACTCATGCGCAGTTGTATTCTGGAATATTACAGTAAGGTTACTTTCGGGAAAGAGGAGTCTTGACTCCTTTTTCTTTTTGCTTTTTTTCGTCCTCTTCTTTTTTCACTTCAGTCTCTTCTTTTCTCGGTTTTTCTTTTTTCGGTTTTTTTCGGTTTTTTTGTCCCTGAGCCATATTTTTTCGCTTGTCACAGTAGGAGAAATATGGTATACTGCCCTTGTCTGATATTTCTTATGTCTGTACAGATTCATCTGTTTTTCAGGTAATCCGGTATTTTCGCCGGGAATTTCAGGAAAAGGAAAAGAACAGGGGGTGAATTGTGTTTCAGGGCGTTTTATGATACTTAAAGGGTGCTATAGTGTGAGGCAGTGTCAGAGAACCATTGGTACGGTATTCGTGGTGACTTGAATAAAGGCCGAAGGGAATGACCGGCGAATGGAAATTAGCGGTTGACAAATGGGAGCAAATGATTTATCTTTATAGATACAGAACATTTGTTCTCTGATGAAAAGGAGATAAGCATATGGAAAGAGACGAAAAACTCAAAGCATTGGATGCGGCGATTGGTCAGATTGAGAAGCAGTACGGAAAAGGTGCGATCATGAAGCTGGGTGACCCCAGCGCACAGATGAATGTGGAGACCATACCCACAGGGTCTTTAAGCCTTGATATCGCGCTGGGCCTTGGAGGAATTCCCCGGGGAAGAATTGTGGAGATATACGGACCGGAATCCAGCGGTAAGACTACCGTCACATTGCATATGATAGCGGAAGTACAGCGCATGGGAGGAATAGCGGGATTTATAGACGCGGAACACGCCCTGGACCCTGTGTATGCCAGGAATATCGGTGTGGATATTGACAATCTCTATATTTCTCAACCGGACAATGGAGAGCAGGCGCTGGAGATCGCAGAGACCATGGTGCGCTCGGGTGCGCTTGACATTGTGGTAGTGGACTCGGTGGCAGCACTGGTTCCGAAAGCGGAGATTGACGGGGATATGGGGGACAGCCATGTGGGACTGCAGGCGCGGCTGATGTCCCAGGCCCTGAGAAAGCTTACGGCTGTGATCAGCAAATCCAACTGCGTGGTGGTCTTTATCAATCAGCTCCGTGAAAAGGTGGGAGTGATGTTCGGCAGTCCGGAGACCACCACCGGAGGACGGGCTCTGAAGTTTTACTCGTCCGTCCGTCTGGATGTGCGCAGAATCGAATCTCTGAAGCAGGGCGGTGAAATAATCGGTAACCGCACTCGGGTAAAAGTAGTGAAGAACAAGATAGCCCCTCCGTTCAAAGAAGCTGAGTTCGATATTATGTTTGGAAAAGGAATCTCCAAGGAGGGGGATATTCTGGACCTGGCGGCAGATTTGGATATCATTGTCAAGTCCGGCGCATGGTATGCCTATGAGGGAAATAAGATCGGGCAGGGCCGGGAGAATGCGAAGCAGTATCTGAGGGACAATCCGGAAGTATGCGCGGCTGTGGACGCAAAGGTCAGGACACATTACGGGTTTGGGGATGCGACAGCCCAGAGTCTGGAAGGTGCGGATAAGTCGATATTGAAGAATGAGACCAAAGCCGGCGGCAAAGGATCCAGATCCGGAGCGAAGGCGGCAAAGACAGAGGAGCCGGCGGCGAGCGCGGAGGAGTGAACAGATATCCGGGAAAGGGCAGGGGATTGTTAAAAATAACTCCTGAAAAGTTATTTATGAACGGTTCCTGAGAGCAGATTGTGAATAACAGAAAGGACCTGTAAGCGAAATTGGCTGCAGATGGAAAGGAATGAAAGTTACACAGATAGAAGAAATGTCCAAATCCCGGGTCAGGGTATATATCGATGAAGAATTCGCCTTTGTATTATACAAAGGCGAATTGCGTTCGTTTCATATTCGCGAAGGGGAAGAAATAGACCTGGAGAATTATCAGGAGATTCTGACGCAGCTTTTGCCGAAGCGCGCAAAGCTGAGGGCCATGAATCTGCTCAAAAGCAGAGAATACACGGTGAAGCAGCTGCAGGACAAGCTGAGAACAGGCGGCTATCCGGAAGAGGTTATAGAGGAGGCACTTGAATATGTGGCGGGATTCCATTATACGGACGACCTGCGCTATGCCGTCGGCTTTATTCAGGAACAGGCGGAGAGGCGAAGCCGCAGAAGGATAGAGCAGGACCTCCTGGGGCGCGGAATTGACAGAGATACGCTGGAGAAAGCCTGGAGTCAGTGGGAGGAGCAGGGCGGAGAGCAGAACGAACAGGAAATGATCCGGGCGCTGCTTGCGAAAAAAGGCTTTGACCCAAACGAGGCGGACCTGAAGGAAAGGCAGAGGATGTACGGCTTCCTGATGAGAAAGGGATTTTCCGCGGAGCAGGTGCGCAGAGCTGTGCTGGAAGAAAGGGGCCGATTTTTTGCAGGATAGGAAACCTTTTGCTTGACATCGGATGGGTTTGAGGTTAAAATTGAATTTGTTGTGAATTGCTTGTTAGAATGTTTTCAATTTCCAGAGAAAGGATGTATGCTCCGGGAATATGTACATACATTCTATATAGGCTGTGAGGCGGCAGGACGCCTTGCAGTTAATGTACAATGAAAATGGAATAAGGAGGTGCCCTGTTAATGCTTGAGATTATAATTGCTGTAGCAATATCTGTAGTAGTGACCGCAGTTGTGACCGCATTTCTGGTGACCAGTTACCAGAAGAAATCGGCGGATACAGCCATCGGCAGTGCACAGGATAAGGCCAGAGAAATTATTGACGAAGCTCTTAAGACGGCAGAATCCAAAAAACGTGAATCACTCCTTGAGGTGAAGGAAGAGTCCATTCGGGCGAAAAATGAACTGGACAAGGAGATTAAAGAGCGCAGAGCGGAAGTGCAGCGTTCCGAGCGGAGGATTCAGCAGAAAGAAGAGAACATCGATAAGAAGACAGAAGCGATTGAAAGGCGCGAAGCGAATCTTACCGCGAAGGAGGAGTCTCTGAATAAGGTCAAAATTGAGATTTCCAAATTAAACGAACAGCGCCTGCAGGAACTCGAGCGGATTTCCGGACTAACCTCTGAACAGGCAAAAGACTACTTATTGAAAATTGTTGAAGATGAAGTAAAACATGAAACGGCCATGATTATCAAGGAAATGGAGAGTCGGGCCAAGGAAGAAGCGGACAAAAAAGCCAGAGATTATGTGGTTTCGGCTATCCAGAGATGTGCGGCAGACCATGTTTCTGAGACCACTATCTCAGTTGTACAGCTTCCGAATGATGAAATGAAGGGAAGAATCATCGGACGAGAGGGACGTAATATACGTACACTTGAGACCATGACGGGCGTAGACCTGATAATTGACGACACACCGGAGGCAGTTATTCTGTCAGGTTTTGACCCGATTCGCCGTGAAGTGGCAAGAATTGCGCTGGAGAAGCTGATTGTAGACGGGCGTATCCATCCCGCCAGAATCGAAGAGATGGTAGAGAAGGCGCAGAAAGAAGTGGAAGTAATGATAAAGGAGGAAGGAGAGGCTGCGACACTGGAAGTCGGTGTACATGGCATCCACCCCGAACTTATCAGATTACTGGGTAAAATGAAGTTCAGGACCAGCTATGGTCAAAATGCGTTGAAACATTCCATCGAGGTAGCTCAGCTGTCAGGCCTGTTGGCCGCAGAGCTGGGGCTTGATATCAGGATTGCAAAACGCGCCGGTTTGCTCCATGACATTGGTAAGTCTGTGGACCATGAGATGGAGGGTTCTCATATTCAGCTGGGAGTAGAGCTCTGCAGAAGATATAAAGAGAATGCGACGGTCATTAATGCGGTGGAATCTCATCATGGAGATGTGGAGCCCACTTCACTGATTTCCTGCATTGTACAAGCTGCCGATACAATATCTGCAGCGAGACCGGGAGCCAGAAGAGAGACGCTGGAGACCTATACCAGCAGATTGACAAAATTAGAGGAAATAACAAACAATTTCAAGGGTGTAGACAAATCTTTTGCTATTCAGGCAGGACGGGAAGTTCG
>JAAWLQ010000079.1 GCA_022797995.1 Lachnospiraceae bacterium | reverse complement strand
CGCAAAATCGCATACAAACGCGATTTTGACTTCGCGGTGCCGTATGGCTGAACTGTTACCCAAAAAGGACAATCCGCAAATTAGTTCTCGCCAAACAACTTCATCTGTGTTAAAATATTCAGAAATGACAGAACGATGAGAGGAAATTATCGGTCCAAACAGCATGGTTGGAATGGGAGGAAAGAATGAAAAAGATTCATTTGGATAGACAATGCGGAGAGAAAGTTTTAGTGGCACTTTATTTTGCGCTTTATCTGACTGTGGCGCTGACCATCGCGCTGAATCAGCCGCTGAATGACACCCTCCCTTCTCTGTGTAATCCGCCGGATGAGCATTCCCGGTATAAGGTACCATTGTATATCTGCAATCACGGGACGCTTCCCACGGGATTCGAGGAGGAGCTTTTCAGCGGAGGATGCAGGTGGACTTATGGTTTTTACACTTTGCTTCCCTACATGGTGCAGGGGTATATCATGCGATTTGTAAATCTGTTTACCGATTCGCCGCTGGCGCTGCTGTATACGGCCAGGATGGTCAATGTGGCGATTGGACTGGGAATGGCGGTGATGGTTCTGCTCCTGGGAAAGAAGCTGTTCCGGGATGTCCGGGTACGGTGGCTGTTCTGCTTTCTTGTGACATTTCTGCCGCAGAGCATTTTCCTGCATACTTATGTCAATCCGGACTCCATGTGTCTGTTTTCCACGGCATTGATGCTCTATGGGCTGGTCTGTGGATATGGAGACGGATTCTCTGTCAAATCCTGTGCGTTTCTGACAGTTGGCGTCATTCTCTGCGCCCTGTCCTATTATAATGCCTATGGCTTTATTCTGGGGAGTGCCGTGCTGTTTATTGCCTGTTTCCTGAAAAAAGAGGCCGGCGGCTGGCGATATGACTGGAAAAGTTTTCTGAGAAAAGGTATCCCAATGGCGGCCGCGGTTCTCTTATGTGTCAGCTGGTCCTTTATCAGAAATTATATTCTGTATGACGGCGATATTATCGGACTTACCACAAAGGAAAATTTTGTTAAATCCTTCGGTATTGCCAGAGACACCTATTACAGTGAGGGAAAACCTTTGTCGGAAATGCTGTTCCATACCGATTTTTTCCGTGGTCTGTACTATACTTTCGTCGCAAGCTATGGTTCTGCCTCATTGCATACATGGGGGGAGACTTACAGGTTTTATAAAATTCTTTTTGCCGTGGGGCTCCTGAGCATGCTTTGCTTCAGAAGCCGGGAGAAAAAAGTGCCGCGGGATTATAGATGGAAGCAGATTCTCTTTCATACTGTCATGGTATTCTGCATGATTATGCCGCTGATTCTGCTGATTCGCTATGCCTATACAGTAGACTATCAGTACCAGGGAAGATATGTTCTGCAGGGAATCATTCCTTTGATGTATTATGTCAGCCGGGGGCTGGAGAAAATTCCCCTTTGGAGAAAATGTCCGGAAAAAGGGAAAACTTTCCTTTCCGCAGTTTTGCTGGCGGTAATTGCAGTGTCCTTGCTGATTACAGTATATGTCTATGCGCTGCCATACTATTTGCAGGCGCCGGGAATCCTTTGAAAGGCCGAAGCTTTCCCCCTGTCAAACTGTATGACTTGAAAAACACTGGATGTAGTGGTTTGATTTACTTACCACATCCAGTGTTTTTTATTCATGACAATAGAGTCCTCACAAAGTATGGATTCTATTGTTGTGCGCCCTGCTGCTTATTTATAGTTCATGATTATTGATTTCCTAAAGAAATCAATAATTCACGACTATTCATTTGCGAAGCAAATTAATAGTTTACGATCTGTCCGAAATCCGGCTTCAGGGACGCTCCGCCTACCAGACCGCCGTCAATGTCAGCCTGTGCAAACAGCTCGGATGCGTTGGAAGCGGATACGGAACCGCCGTACTGAATGCGGATGGCCGCCGCCGTGGCATCATCATAAATCTCTGCGATGCAGTCGCGGATTGCCTTGCAGACTTCCTGGGCCTGCTCTGTGGTAGCCACTTTGCCGGTGCCGATAGCCCAGATGGGCTCATAGGCAATCACTGCTGTTGCAGCCTGCTGCGCCGTCACATTCAGGAATGCAATCTTGACCTGCTGACGGACAAAGTCGATGGTCACGCCCTGCTCTCTCTGGGTCAGAGTCTCGCCGCAGCAGATGATAGGCGTAAGGTTGTGCTCAAATGCTTTCAGCACCTTCTTATTTACCGTCTCGTCTGTCTCGGCAAAGTACTCTCTTCTCTCGGAATGGCCGATAATGACGTACTTCACACCTGCGTCCACCAGCATTGCGGGAGAAATCTCGCCTGTGTAGGCACCCTTCTCCTCAAAATACATATTCTCGGCGCCGATGTGAATGTTGGTGCCCTTTGCCGCCTCCATTGAGGGAATGATGTCGATGGCGGGTACGCAGAATACTACGTCCACTTCATCGTTTACCACAAGGGGTTTTAAGGTATTAACCAGTTCTACCGCCTGACTGGGAGTCATGTTCATCTTCCAGTTGCCGGCAATGATTTTCTTTCTTGCCATAATAGTAATCCTCGATTTCTCTTTTATTTCAGAAAACGTCCTTTCTTTTTTCCATGACGTTTCCCGTATTTTTCTGTCATGCTTCCTGTTCAGCTCTTTCGCTCCAGCCAGCCATCGGGCAGCTGAATCAGAGGCGGCGGCAAAATCACATGCTCTCCCACCGCCTGAAATACCTCCGCCAGATTTGCATCTACCTTTCCCGACGGGTTCGGCGAGATATTAAGCATAAAATTAATATTTTTCGGGAAATACTCCCGCATTTTCCCCAGAGCCCATTCCGCTCCCGCAGGTTCCGTGACAGGGTCTTCCTTTTTCCAGAACCAGGTACCCGTAAGCTTGTTACAGCTTACGCCCGGACCGGAAAAGCAGTCATCCGCCTCCTGGCCTGCAGCATTTTCATAAAATACCACGTCGGTGCCCTCAAGCCCTTCCGAACATCCTATGTTCATGAATAGGCAATCCGGCTGCAGAGACTTTACCAGGCTGTCCAGCTCTTCAAAGGGCAGCATTTCATATGTGGGACCTCCCCAGGGTGCATTCCAGCCGTCCACAATCAGAAATGGAATTTCTCCGTACTCCGTCAGAAGCTCCGTAATCTGTCCTTTGATCATTTTCTTCTGCTCTGTCGTACAACTCTGACCTCCGATTCCGGCGGTCAGATCCAGAATCGAAAAATACAATCCCGCCCGTATTCCCGCCTCGCGGAATGCCTCCAGGAATTCTTTCACCACATCTCTTTTGCATGCTGCGTTCTTCACACAATGTTCCGAATATTCGGAGGGCCACAGTGCAAACCCCTCGTGATGCTTTGCGGTCAGCGCCGCAAAACGGCATCCCGCACTTTTCGCAACCGCCGCCCACTGACGACAGTCCATTTCAGACGGATTCCATAGCTTTTCATCAAAGGGATGACGTCTGGATGCCCCGCCATTTTCATGGTCAAATTCCCAGTCGATGATATCACTGTCATGAAACTGTACGGTGGCGCTGTTAAAGTGGATAAATGTTCCCAGACGCAAATTGATAAAGTCCAGCTGATTTTTCTGCAATCTGTTCATATTCTCTTCCCTGTGGATTTTCTTCACGGTTTTTCATTCGCCGCAATTCCGGGAGAATGCCGCTTCTTCGGCATTCTCCCAGGCCTGACTTAGAAAATCTTAGCCGGCGTCCCTTGGCGGCTTAGATTTTCTTCAGGCCTTGTCATCCGCCGCAATTCCGGGAGAATGCCGCTTCTCTTATTTATTGTCTGCAGCCGCCACACACGGTGTCGCGAGCCTGTTCAATAGGACATCGCCGCTTCTCTTATTTATTGTCTGCAGCCGCCACACCGGGAAGTACTTTGCCCTCAAGGAATTCCAGGGAAGCGCCGCCGCCGGTGGAGATGTGGCTCATCTTGTCGCCGAAGCCCAGCTGATTTACAGCCGCCGCGGAATCGCCGCCGCCGATAATGGTGGTTGCGTCGGTCTCTGCCAGAGCCTTTGCCACCGCAATGGTACCTGCGGCCAGGGTAGGATTCTCGAATACGCCCATGGGTCCGTTCCATACCACGGTCTTCGCACTCTTTACGGCCTCTGCGTACATCTCCGCAGTTTTGGGTCCGATATCACAGCCCTCTCTGTCGGCCGGCATATTTTCCACGCCGTATACTTCCACTTCAATGGGAGCGTCGATGGGGTTCGGGAATGCGGCAACCGTTACGGAGTCAACGGGAAGCAACAGCTTCTTGCCCAGCTTCTCAGCCTTCTCAATCATCTCCTTGCAGTAGTCAATCTTCTCATTGTCCACCAGGGAACGTCCGATTTCATAGCCCTGTGCCTTTAAGAAGGTGTAAGCCATACCGCCGCCGATGATCAGGGTATCACATTTCTCCAGCAGATTGGAGATAACGTTCAGCTTGTCGGCAACCTTTGCGCCGCCCAGGATGGCCACGAAAGGACGCACCGGATTCTCCACCGCATTGCCCAGGAAGTTGATTTCTTTCTGCATCAGGTAACCAACCGCATTCTCGCCGCCCTTTGCGGTGATGCATTTGGTAACGCCCTCCACGGAGGCATGAGCTCTGTGGGAGGAACCGAAAGCATCACATACATACAGATCAGCCAGGTCAGCCAGCTCTTTGCTGAACTCCTCGCCGTTCTTGGTCTCTTCCTTGCCGCGGAAACGGGTATTCTGAAGCAGAACCACATCTCCTTCCTTCATGGCTTCCACAGCCTTTGTCGCGGCTTCGCCGGTCACATTGTAATCGGCAACGAACACAACCTCTTTGCCCAGCTTCTCGGACAGTCTCCTGGCAACAGGTGCAAGGGACTCGCCTTCGTTGGGGCCATTCTTAACCTTGCCCAGGTGAGAGCAGAGGATTACCTTGCCGCCGTCGTCAATCAGCTTCTGAATGGTAGGCAGAGCTGCCACGATACGTGTCTCATCGGTAATCTCACCGTTCTTTAAGGGAACATTAAAGTCACATCTGACCAGAACTCTTTTGCCCTTTGCGTTGATATCATCAACAGATTTCTTATTCAAGCCCATTTCGTTAGAACCTCCAATTTTCATATTGTCAGAAAAAGAGGCCCGGTCCATAAGACCGGACCCCTATAGGTCACTGTTTTCAGAAAAATACCTTAGCCCAGCTCGCTGAAATACTTGATGGTACGAACCATCTGAGAAGTATAGCTGTTCTCATTGTCATACCAGGAAACAACCTGTACCAGAGAGTTGCCATCTTCCATCTTGGAAACCATGGTCTGGGTTGCATCGAAGATAGAACCATAGGTGCTTCCTACAACGTCGGAGGATACGATCTCATCCTCGTTGTAAGCGAAGGACTCGGTTGCAGCTGCCTTCATGGCGGCGTTGATGCCTTCCTTGGTAACCTCACCCTTTACAACAGCTACCAGAATGGTGGTGGAGCCGGTAGGGGTGGGAACACGCTGTGCGGAGCCGATGAGCTTGCCGTTCAGTTCAGGGATAACAAGGCCGATAGCCTTGGCAGCGCCTGTGGAGTTGGGAACGATATTGCATGCGCCTGCGCGGCTTCTTCTCAGATCGCCCTTTCTCTGAGGTCCGTCGAGGATCATCTGGTCGCCGGTATAAGCGTGAACGGTGGTCATGATACCGCTCTGGATAGCAGCGAAATCATTCAGAGCCTTAGCCATGGGAGCAAGGCAGTTCGTTGTGCAGGAAGCGGCGGAGATAACGGTATCTTCGGGCTTCAGTGTGTCGTGGTTTACATTGTAAACGATGGTGGGCAGATCATTTCCTGCGGGAGCAGAGATAACAACCTTGCGTGCGCCTGCGGTAATGTGTGCGGATGCCTTCTCCTTGGAGGTGTAGAATCCGGTACACTCCAGAACAACGTCAACCTTCAGATCGCCCCAGGGAAGGTTCTTCGCGTCTGCTTCCTTGTAGATGGTGATGGTCTTGCCGTTCACAGTGATGCTGTCCTCGCCTGCTTCCACGGAGTCAGCATATTTATACTTACCCTGGGAAGAGTCATACTTTAACAGATGTGCCAGCATCTTGGGGCTGGTCAGATCGTTGATTGCCACTACCTCATACCCTTCAGCATCGAACATCTGTCTGAATGCCAGACGGCCAATACGGCCAAAACCATTGATTGCAACTCTTACTGCCATTTTTAGATTCCTCCTGAAATATTTTTATATGTTTCGACAATCCTTGTCCCACTTCCTGTGCACAACGGATTGTCAAAATTTTATCAGCAAGGATATTTTACCCAATCTCGCGGGATAATTCAAGATGTAAATGAAAAATAATTTCCAGATTTTCGGAAATTTTACAGTTTGTTTAGAATTTGCGGTATTTTCAATTTTCAAATTTGGGTATATCATAAGACCAGTAATTCAGATAACCCTGACAGCTGTCAGCTCATGGCACCAGAATTGTAACAGTTCAGACAGGACACTGAACTGTTACCCAGAATTCACTGAGCTGCCGTGTCAGACCGCCATTACACACAGAAAGGAAATGATCATGATAACAGCCGATTGTCACTTACACTCCTCCTTCTCCGCCGATTCCGATACGCCCATGGAAGAAATGGTCCTGCAGGGCATCAGCCGAGGACTGGATACCATGTGCTTTACAGAACACAATGACTTTGACTATCCCGCTTCTCCCGATCTCGCGGAAGATGCGCTCCTTCTGAACACAGACTCCTATCTCTATGACCTGGCGGGTCTGAAGGACAGATATGCGGACCGGATCCGTCTGCTTTTCGGCGTGGAGCTGGGTCTGCAGCCGGAAGTCATGCGGCAGAATGCGGTTTACGCCAAATCCTACGAATTTGATTTCATCATCGGTTCCTCCCATGTCTGTCACGGAAAGGATCCCTATTATCCCGCCTTCTTTGAAGGCCGCAGCCGTGAAGCCGCCCTGAGAGAATATTTTGAATCCATTCTGGAAAATGTCCGGAAATTTTCCAACTTTGACGTATACGGGCATCTTGACTATGCGGTGAGATATGCTCCCGCAAAAGACGAAGGGTACACCTGGGAAACCTATCGGGATATTCTGGATGAAATTCTGAAGCTCCTGCTGGACAGGGGAAAAGGAATTGAGCTGAATACCGGGGGAATCAAAAGTGGAATGCATGATTTCCATCCCTGCATGGGCGCGCTGAAACGATATCGGGAACTGGGGGGCGAAATCATTACCGTGGGCTCCGACGCCCACGATACGCCAAATGTCGCCGCTCATTTCAACCGTGCCGCAGAAGTGTTGAAGGAATGCGGATTCCGGTATTACTGTGTCTTCGAAAAGAGAACTCCTTCCTATTACAGGCTTTGAAACGCCAAAGTCTCCGCAGCCGCAATCTGAATCCTGCCACTGCGGAGACTTTCATCCCCTGTTTCTGCTCCTTTATTTCTGATCTTTTATTCCTGATCCTCTTCCTCAAGCACCTCATTGAGCTCGTTCCTGGCGTCCATGATCTCACCATGGTCGCCATTCTTCAGCGCCGCCTCGAAGGCGGTGATATATTTGTCCAGCTTCTTCCTTCGGGCGCCCAGAGTCTCCTCGTACATTCTCTCCGCGCGAAGCAGGACAAGTCTGTTCTCCTCATAGTCCCGGGGCTGAATCTTCAGATAGGCCAGCTCCTCCATCCGCTTTCTGACCTCCTCGTCCGTCATCTCGCTGTCCTGTCCTCTGATGATCATTTTGCGGCTCTCTCCGGTGGACACCACCGTGACTTCAACCTCCAGAAGAGAGTTGATATCATATGTATAGGTCACATCCACGGATTCCTGCCCCTTCGGGCCCTTTGGAATGTCGATTTCCAGCTCTCCCAGGAAAAGGTTGTTCCTGGCGAAACGGCTTTCCCCCTGCAGCACTCTGACCCGCACCTTGCTCTGGTTATCTCTTGCCGTGAACAGACGCTCCGTATGGGAGGCAGGAATCACCGTATTCCTCTCGATAATCGGACAGAACCTCCCGTCCTCATACTTGCCCTCGTCGTACTCCACCACCACCTCCGTGCCCAGAGTGAAGGAACAGACGTCCGTGAGAATTACTTCCTTTACCTCCTCCCGTCTCTCCTTCATGGCCGCCTGTATCGCCGCACCCAGAGCCACGGTTTCGTCCGGATTCATCTGCGTGTCCGGGAACTTTCTGAACAGACGTATCAGGAAGTCGCGGACAATGGACAGTCTTGTGGCACCGCCAATCAGCAGTACCTCGTCGATATCTCCCAGCTTCAGCCCCGCGTCTGAGAGACTCTTCTTCACAGGTTCCCGAATCTTCATCAGCAGCTCTTCACAGGCCTCTTCATACTCTTTGTAGTGAATTGTCTGTTCCAGCCGCTCCTCTCTGTACAGGAAGCTGATTGTCACCTTATCCGTTTCGTTCAGAGCACATTTCGCCTGCTCCGCCTCCCGGAATAATCTGGCCTGCTCCTTTTCCGACAGATTCTGCAGCTGCTGATTGGACTTCTGCAGGAAAAGCTTCACCATAATCTCCGTGAAATCCTCTCCTCCAAGGTAATTGTCCCCCGCCACCGCCCGGACCTCCAGGATATTGTGATACAGCTCCAGAATAGACACATCGAAGGTCCCTCCCCCAAGGTCGAACACAAGGAACCTGGTGTCTCTGGTCTTATCATACAGGCCATAGGCCACCGCGGCGGCGGTGGGTTCGGAGATCATGCGCTCCACCTTCAGCCCCGCCAGCTCTCCGGCGCGCTTTGTGGCCTTTCTCCTCTTGTCATCAAAGTACGCGGGCACACTGATCACAGCCTCCGTCACTTCTTCTCCCAGATAGCTTTCCGCATCTTCCTTCAGGGAACGCAGCACCAGGCTGGACAGTTCTTCCGGCCGGAAATGTCTGCCGCTGAGAACATAGTCCCGCTCTGTCCCCATGCTGCGCTTGAATGTCTGTGCCACAGTATCGGGATACAGGCTCATGCGTTCTCTGGCGGTCTCACCCACATACACATTTCCTTCCCCGTCCACACTGACCACCGACGGTGTCAGATTCTTACCCAGTCTGTTGGGAATGATTTTCGGTCCCTCATCCGTAAAATATGCGACTAAACTGTTGGTTGTCCCCAAGTCAATTCCTACTGTCATTTGATTCCTCATTTCCTGTCACTGCATTTTCATCCTATAAACATAAAATTATTGTATCACCTGATTCCCGGGCTGTCCACGGAAAATTTTGCTACTGTTCGCGGCTTTCACATCAACAGATACACGTAAAACCGCAAGAACGCGATTTCGCGCACCGCCTGTTATCTCCCGAATGCCACATGCTTTATGGCCAGCATATATTCATCCCAGGGCTGGATTTCCAGATTCCTTCGAAGCACCTTCTCCGCCTCTTCCCTCTGCCCCTTCCGCAGCATCCAGAGAATACGGGCGCCCTCCATTTCCTTACACAGCGGACAGGTACAGAAATGACAGATTTCCGCCCGGCTCTCCCTCTCCAGAATTTCCTCCGTCACAGCCTCATCTTCCGTATAATATGCGGCCAGGAATTCTATCTGCAGATGCCCCTTTTCCCGATTGTAATATTTCGTACTACCGTCCGTTTTCTCCTTTTCCAGCCAATGCCGCAGCTGCCCGGCATATTTCCTGCCTCTTTTGTCATCCCCGCAGAGAATGCAGGCGAACACCATATCACAGATTTTTCCTTCCATGGAATCAGAGGCCATCCCGTTTCCGAACATCTTCTCAAAAGCCTTCACCGCAGCCACGCCATCGCCGAACAAAAGTTCCATCCAGCCTTTGCTGTTATAATATGCCAGATAAGGGTTCGTGTCCTTCTTTCCCCCTCCGCCCCCGGAAAAAACAGTCTTCAGGGCCCTTTGGACAAGGTCGGCGCGCAGCTCCTTCCCCCACTGTCTCAGTGTCCGGCGTGCTTTCTCTTCCTCTCCCGCCGCCTGATAGAGCCCTGTGAGCTTTTCATAGAGAGTCCATCTGTTTTTCCTGTAAAAGCGCTCATAGATTGCGGCCGCTTCCCCCGTCCGTCCTGTCCGCAGATGATAATCCGCCAGATTCTCCCAGAACCAGCTGCTCTTTATCTCTCCTGCCAGGCTCTCATATTGTCTGTACGCCAGCAGCGCCTTCTCATATTCGCCCAGCAGAGAATACAGATTGCCCATATCCGCATAAATGACCGGCGACATTTCCTTATCCATATACAGTATGGCCTTTTTGATGAAGAAAAGTGCCTTCTCATATTCGCCCAGGTATTTATGTACGAAGCTCAGACCGTTCAACGCATATGGATTGGCAGGATTCATCAGAAGCGCTTTCTCGAAATCCTCCCTTGCCTCCTTGTGATGATGCGCCGCCCTGTGGAAAATCGCCCTCTCCACCAGCATGAAATCATCCGGGTAATTGTACAGATATTCCGTCAGAACCGGCAGTCCTTTCTCATAAAAGCCTTTTTTGCCGATCTCCACATATTTCAGGAAGTTCTCCCGAAAGACCTTCAGTTTGCCGTTCAGCTCGCTGATTTCCATTGCGCCGTGCTCCATCTGGTAGGCGTACGCATCCAGAATCACGCTTTTCACACCGTTTTTCTCCGCATCCTCCAGCAGCGTTTTCATGTCTTCCCGCCTGTCCAGATCCAGATAGACTTTCGCCATGTACTCATAAGATTTCGGGAAATTCGGGAAATATCTGATACACTGGCTGGCCGCCTTAATCACCCCTCCGGCGTTCAGCTGCCTTCTGTATACCTCCAGGGAAGAGGCAAAGGCCGCGAATACCTGATATTCGTCCGCCAGCTGCTGTGACAGCTCCAGACTCTTCTCATACTCTTCCAGCTCCAGATAGATCTGTGCCTTCTCCAGAAGAATTCCCACATCCTTTGCCCCTCCGGTGAGTATGCTTTCGCCCTCTTCCAGCGCCAGCAGGAAATTTTCTCTGTCTTCGAAGCCCAGATTATGGTAACACTGCATTCTGATAAGGTGCGCCTGCCGCAGTCTGTCCCTGTCCTTTTTTTCCGCCGCCTCGTCCTTCCCGGCTCTTTTCTCTATCTTCTCCTTCAGCAGAGTCTCCCATTTCCGGGTCATTGCGATGGATTCCATATACTCCGCCTGTTCCACATAAAGCTTTGCAAGCAGACCGTAGTACTCCGCCTCCTTCTCCGGAGGCAGTAATTTTTCCAGGCTCAAAGCCAGCCGGAGTCCCTGGGTAATCTTTCCGTCCTGAAGGTAACACCAGCACAGTTCCAATGCCGGCTCCCACTCCGATGTGGCCCGATATCTTTCCTCCAGTTCCAGCTCCAGCTCTCTGTTGACTTTGCGCAGAATTTCCAGAAAGGCGTCATCGCTGCCTGCGGCAAGTACCTTTTCCGCACATTTTTTTGCCTCTCTGTATCTCCTGTTGTCGTAATACCATTCTGTCAGACGGACATTGGCCATATAGTGGGAATCATTGGATTCTTTCAGTTCCCGATAGCATTCCGCCGCTTTTTCTCTGTAACCTGCCCTCTCTTCTCCGGAGGTCTCCTGTCCGGCCATCCAGAACAGCTCGGCAAAATTGTAACAGATCATGGCATCTTTCGGATATCTGGCCCTCTGTTCCTCCATAAGTGCCAGCGCTTCCGCCCGCTTTCCCTTCCGCAGCATGAGATTTGCACGGCTGATTTCCATCACCGGATGCCTGATATTCAGCTTGTCCGCATTTCGGATGCAGTTCTCCGCCTCTTCCAGATGCTCCTCCCGAAGCGCCTGCCAGCAGCGATCATAATATTCCAGAAAAAGGTCGTATTCTCCGTCGTCCGCACCCTCGAACTGATCAAATTCCAAATCCTCTCCCCGCTCGCACCGGCCCACGATGTAATATACGAAATTGGCCGGGAACCTCTCCCGCAGGAGCTTCGCGTCCTTC
>JAAWLQ010000078.1 GCA_022797995.1 Lachnospiraceae bacterium | reverse complement strand
GTGTCCGGGCGTATCCAGGGGGATTTCCTCATGCTGGAAATCCGGAACAGCTTCCGCAAAAAAGGCTCTTTCAAAGAAGGGACCGGCCTGTCAAATGTAAAAACGGTAGCTGAAAAATATGGCGGCACCATGAGTATAGAGACAAATGGGAATGTATTTGTCCTTCATGTGCTGTTGATCATTCCACAGCTGCCGGAAGATATCCCGCAGCAACCGGATTAGCACATTATTCCTCAACAAAGAATTCCTCTGTGGCGGGGGAGCCCTGCCAGGTGTTCCCGTCCGAACGGTGGTATTCCCGCACAACGGAGCCATCCTTTTTCGTATAGTCGATTACGAATACCTGGCCTGTGCCCACTTCCATTGGATAATTGTTGTAAGGCAGGACATTTCCGGTGGTGGAGCTGTCCTTGAAGTCATCGTATGCGTTTTCCAGACGCCAGAACTCCCGGCATTGGTAGTCCGGAAAAACAGCGGATAAGTCCACCTTTCCAAAGTACAGGGCAGTATATTCTTTCCCGCCGATTTCGATGGTATCCGTCCGGTATGGCTCATGATTGAGGGCCAGGGAAGTCAGATCCTCCGTATGCAATGCACCGCCATATTTGTTGTGAAGTTGGTTTGCCATGCAGGGAACCGAATTCGTTGCGTAATCCTTTGCCTCTATATTGGTGTGGGCGGAACCATATATTCCCATCACAGCGGCGCCATTCAGACTTTCAAATTCCCGGATAAAGTTCTCCGTCATTGTATTTTCGCGATATACGTTGTCAGCGTGCTGATAGTAATGCTGTCCCTGCTCTATGTTTTCCTGTGTCAGCCTGTACAGCTCGGACGGTTGCTGTCCTGTGGATTCCAGATATTCCAAAAAGCGTTTTCCGGTGGTATTGTATTGATGGCCCACATCCGTTCCATGGAAGACGGTTTCCGGACATTCCGTTTTGATCTGCTTATAAAAACGGAGCACTTCTTCAGAATGCAGAGCTGTCCCGGTCCAATCCTGATAGAGCAAATCCAGAATGTCGTCGCTGCCGGACTTCATCCATACATTCATATACTCCGCTGTGTAATACGGAAGCTCTACAAACAGATCCCGGATGCCGTCATTATGGTAACAGGATGACCATAGTTCCAATTCTTTTTCCAATATAGCTTCCACGGAGTGGGTCTCTCCGTATAAAAATATTTCTCCGGAGGACTGCCCGCTTTTTGGTTTAGAGGGTATCACGAAATATCCCACAAGGATAAGAATAACAACAGTTATTGTGACCATAATTGTTGCTGTAATTGTAAATGCGTTCTTTTTGCTCCGATTTGTCATCATATTCACCATTCCTTTACCTTAGCCTGTTTGTTCAGCCGGAACAGCTCAATTTGATACACGAACAATCCGACGGCAGACAGAATACCGAAAATGCCCCATACCCATGTGCGCATCAGGATTCCCAGGACAGCCGACACAAGGAACAGATAGAGCCAGGGGCGGCGCATCTGACGATAATAGCGGGCCTTATCTTCATAGGTGGTATGCAGGTCAAAGGGTTTGCCATCATTTGCCTTCTCCACGATCAGCAGTTCCCGGTTGAGCGTGGTGCTGTTCATTGCAAGACGTCCGCCCTGTTCCGCCCAGGGGCGAAACACGACTTTTCCTATGTTCGAGTTGAGATTGATATTTTTGAAAAATATACGGTAGCCGCAGTCCGTCAGGAAACCGGCATAGTCTTCGGCGCTCTCCTTTGACTTCTGCCCTATAAATTCAACGCAATACTGATATTGTTTGGGCCTGCATTCTTCAAATTCATAGAACAGTTTCCCTGTGCGGGCCAATCGGTATCCCTTTTTTGCCATTTTATTGAGCCAGTTTGCATGCGTGCCAAGCAGGCCGCCATAATAACGATAGTATTTCTTACTCATAGGTCTCTCCCATTATCTTTACTGCCGTCTGCGTCAATTCCTGCAGCCTTTTTAATTCTTTCGCGGCAATCTCCCTGCCCTGGCCGGTGACGAGGTATTCTTTCTTTCGTCCCGCTCTGCCTGTGTCCGGAACAACAGCGATCCAGCCCTTTTCTTCCAGAGTGTTTAATGCGCCATACAGAGTTCCGGCGCCCAGAGATAAGCGTCCTCCGGTGGTTTCTTCGATGAACTGCATGACTGCGTATCCATGCCTTGGGGTGAACAGGGAGAGCAAAATGTAAAATGTCACTTCGGTCAGGGCGCCGCCCTTTGCATTGTCTCTCACAATCGCACCTCTCTATTACGGTTACTGTAATTAATATATCACTAAACGTAATAGCTGTCAATGACTCGTTTTTTCTTTTCAGGGAACGGTATGTACTGTTTTGAGAACTGTTCGGCGAAGGCCATAGAGAGGTACTGATGATTCTGCACCTGCCTGCCCCGGATGCACCTGTATTTTTCTCTTATAATTTACAGGCGCGGCCTGTTTTGCTATAATTTAAAAAATGCAGAGGCCTGTTTGCAATAATGCAGTGGAGAAAAACGATGCACATTCTATTTTGGATATCAGCAGGGCAGAAAAGGGAGAAGTGACCATGGCACAGAAAAAGAGAAACAGGTTGTGGGAAGTCGGCCTGGCAGTTCTGATACTGACCGGATGCAGCAACGAAGCGCCTGAGATAACGGATGTTGAGATAATATCATCAGCTGATGCAAAGGATTCCTTCGGAGAAAGGGACACAGCCGACGCGGAGGGGATAGCGGCGATTTTGAGCGATATTTTTGAAGAGGCCGCCGGCACGAATACATTTGGAAGTCTGGATACAATGGGACGCATGGTAGCCAGGCTTGGGGAGAATGGTTATGTGGCGGTGGACAGTGGAAATCAGGTTGACATGACGAGGCCGGAGCAGGTGCTGGAATTTTGTGAGGCAGTAGATGAAGAAGCAGACGCTGCCATGTCCATTATAGTAATTACGCAGCTTGGCTTCCGGCAGTTTGATTTGACAACAGAGGACGGCGGTGTGGACATTGTCAGAACATATTATCAATATGATCTGAACGGACAGTTGCAAAACAAAAGCATCGTAAGCTATCCGGCGGACTTCTGGCAGTATACAGAGGAAGGGTATTTAAGCTTTGAGGGGAGCTATGTGTTGGGGGAGAGCTATGTGCTGACAGTAAAAGACAAACAGGAACATACAATGCTGCGGGTTTTGCCGCTGGATGAAACATGCAGGGAAATGAACAGAAAGTATATACTGCCGGTGGGGTATGAGCAGAATAATCTGTTCCTCTGTAACTGGAGCGAGGAAGACTTTGGGGAGTTGGACTTTTATGATCTGTTTGACAGGCTTTATCCGATGGTATACAGGCAGCCGCTTCCTTATGTCGCAGATGAAAATATAGGAGTCGGAGTAGTTTACCAAATACCGGAAGGCAACTTTGAAAATGTTATCGGGACCTATCTCAATGTGGGCGGTGAAACGCTTCGCTCCAAAGCAATCTATCTTCCAGAGCAGGCGGCCTATGAATACAGGCCGAGAGGGTTTTACGAGGTTGAATATCCGGATATTGCGTATCCGGAAGTGGTAGACTATACGGAGAACGCGGACGGAACGATCACACTCGATATCAATGCGGTATATCCCAACGGAGATGTGTCTAAGGAATTCACACACACAACCGTAATTCGGCCATTGGATGAGGGCAGTTTCCAGTATGTATCAAACGAGATAATCTTGCCGGAAGCGGATTATGACATTTGCTGGCATTCCAAACGGTTGACAGTTAGGGAATGGGAAGAAACTTACGGCTGTAATTAGAGGAAAATATATAGAAGAAAATCCGAAAGCTTGATATAGTAAAAGTAGTGGACAACTCTTAGACAGTAAGAAAGTATGTGCAATTTTTACAAAACGAGTGGTTAGTTTGACCTAACAAATTAGACAGTGCGATGAAATTGTAATCAGCAGCAAAAATGGCATTGACAAAAGACATTTTAAGTCATAGTATAATATGTGGTTAGCAAAAACTAACCATATATTTAACCTGTGTGGTTAGTTTTCGCTAATACATATTTCAAAGAAGGTGAATGCAGAATGCCGCTTACATTGGCAGAAGTGGGAGAGGAAAATATTATCAGGAAAATCGGGGGAAGACAGGAGGTCAGAACACATCTGGAGAACCTCGGCTTTGTCGTGGGAGGAGCTGTCACGGTGGTCAGCGCCATCGGGGGCAATGTCATCGTGAAGGTGAAGGACTCCCGCATTGCGGTCAGCAGAGAGATGGCGCAGAAAATTATGGTCTGAGCCGGACGGAGCGGAGGCGGCAGTGTCGGCCGCCGCAGGGTATCTCTGCTTTACGAAAACATATTTACGCCGGAAGGCGTAAATTGCAGGGAAAGAGAAAGGAGTATGGTGATCAAAATGAAGACATTGAAAGAGGCAAAGGTGGGCGATACTGTCCGGGTTGTGAAGCTTCACGGTGAAGGGGCGGTCAAACGCCGAATCATGGATATGGGGCTGACGAAGGGAGTGGATGTGCGGATTCGCAGAGTGGCCCCATTGGGAGACCCCATTGAAGTGAACGTTCGTGGATACGAGCTTTCCATCAGAAAGGCGGACGCGGAAATGATTGAGGTGGAATAGAATTCTTGCAGAGCATGAGTTCTTTTTTTCAGCACAATGGTTAGCTAAAACTAACAAGAAGGAGAGGAAAACTATGAATATGCGAATTGCCCTTGCAGGTAACCCGAACTGCGGAAAGACAACGCTGTTCAACGCCCTGACCGGTTCCAACCAGTTTGTGGGGAACTGGCCGGGGGTTACGGTGGAAAAGAAGGAGGGAAAGCTGAAAAAGCACGAGGGAGTGACAATCACGGATCTTCCCGGTATTTATTCCCTTTCCCCCTATACCCTGGAGGAAGTAGTGGCAAGAAACTATCTGATCAGTGAGCGGCCGGATGCCATCCTGAATATCATCGACGGCACGAATCTGGAGAGGAACCTGTACCTGACCACCCAGCTTACAGAGCTTGGTATCCCGGTTGTGGTCGCCATCAACATGATGGATGTGGTGGAGAAAAATGGGGATAGGATCAACACGGCTGAGCTGTCAAGAGCGCTGGGCTGCAAGGTGGTAGAGATTTCGGCCCTGAAAGGAAGGGGCATCACGGAAGCGGCCGAGGCGGCGGTGGACGCGGCGAAGAACGGGAAGACGGTTCCAATGCACACCTTTTCCGGAACGGTGGAACACGCCCTTGCCCATATCGAGGAGGCGGCGGTACACAGTATGCCGGAAGAGCGGCAGAGATGGTATGCTATCAAACTGTTCGAGCGGGACGAAAAGGTGCTGGAACAGATGAAGCCGGACGAGTCCATTCTCGCCCATATCGAGGAGGACATCAGAGCGGTGGAGAAGGAGCTGGAGGACGACGCGGAGTCCATCATCACCAATGAACGGTATATTTATATCGGAAGTATCATCAAAGGATGCCTGAAGAAAAAATCCGCAGGAAAGTTGACAAATTCGGATAAAATCGATAGGATTGTCACAAACAGATTTCTGGGTCTGCCCATTTTTGCGGCTGTCATGTTTTTGGTGTACTATATTTCCATGGTGACGGTAGGAGCTTCGGCCACGGACTGGGCAAATGACGGGCTGTTCGGCGACGGTTTCCATCTGTTGGGTATCGGTTCTTCCTCGTATGAAGAGGCTGCCGGAGAATATGGGGATGCGGCTCTGATTGTGGACGGCTATGACGCTTATGTGGAAGAAAAGGGTGTGGCACCCAGGGGAGATTTCCCCTATGAAATAACAGATGACGAGACGCTGGAAGTGACGGTGGAGACAGCATCCCTTGCAGATTACGAGGATGCGGTAGCAGTCATGGAGAAATACGGTGACGAACCGGATCCGGCGGCCTATGGGGTATGGGTGCCCGGTGTGCCGGTGCTTGTGGGGAATGCCCTTGAGAAAGCGGGCGCCGCAGACTGGCTTGCGGGACTGATTAACGATGGTATTGTGGCAGGTGTGGGCGCCGTTTTGGGATTTGTGCCCCAGATGCTGGTTTTGTTTCTGCTCCTTGCCTTCCTGGAGGCCTGCGGTTATATGGCCCGGATTGCCTTTGTGCTTGACCGGATTTTCCGCAAATTCGGCCTGTCCGGCAAGTCCTTCATACCCATGCTCATCGGTACCGGCTGTGGCATCCCTGGCATCATGGCCTCCAGGACCATTGAGAACGAACGTGACCGCCGTATGACCATCATGACTACCACCTTTATCCCCTGCGGCGCAAAAGTTCCGTTTATTTCCATGGTTGCAGGAGCGATTTTCGGAGGCTCCCCGTGGGTGGCAACCAGCGCGTATTTTGTGGGGATGACAGCGATTATTGTTTCTGGTATTATGTTAAAGAAGACGCGGATGTTCTCCGGCGACCCGGCGCCTTTTGTCATGGAGCTTCCGGCCTACCATATGCCGACGGCAGGTAACGTTCTGCGCTCCATGTGGGAACGGGGATGGTCCTTTATTAAGAAGGCAGGCACGATTATCCTGCTCTCCACTATTGTGATCTGGTTTGCCACTTACTTTGGATTTACTTCGCAAGGGTTCCGGATGCTTGGCGAGGAGGAGATGGATCAGTCCCTTCTGGCGGCCATCGGCGGGGCGATCGCATGGATCTTTCAGCCTCTGGGATGGGGGAACTGGCAGGCGTCAGTGGCTTCCATCACCGGTCTGGTGGCAAAGGAGAATATCGTGGGCACCATGGGCATCCTCTATCCCGGCGGCTGGCCTGAGATCGGGGCGAATTTCAGCAGGGTGGCAGGGTATTCCTTCCTTGTGTTCAACCTTCTGTGCGCGCCCTGCTTTGCGGCCATCGGCGCCATCAGGCGGGAGATGAACAGTGCGAAGTGGACCTGGTTCGCCATCGGGTATCAGTGCGGGCTGGCCTATGCGGTGGCGCTGATGGTCTATCAGTTTGGTTCGGCGCTTGCAGGAAATCTGAATCTCATCGGCCTGCTTGCGGCCGTTGTGGTTCTGATCGGTATGATTTATATGCTGTTCCGGCCGTACCGGGAGGCTACAAAGCTGACGGGGAATGTGAAGGTGAAGCTGGCCAGATAGGGCATGGGCCGGCAGATAAGATTCTATTATAGAACTTAGATAATAGAATCCTGTTGTGGATTCTATTATAGAATTTGGATAATAGAATCCTCTCTTGGATTCTATTATAGAACGGGGGAACTTTAATGTTTACATGGATAATGGAAAATATGGCGACAATCATGATCAGCGCGGTTCTGATTCTGGTGGTGGCGGCTGTCATTGCTAATATGGCGCGGAATAAGAGAAAGGGAAAGTCATCCTGCGGCTGCGGGTGCGGGGGCTGTGCCATGAATGGCGCCTGTCACCCGAAAAAGTAACAGCTCCTTTTTTGCTGAAACGGCAGGGAAACTGTGCGATAGTTGAAAACAATAGAGAGAAAATTGCAAAAACAGGTGTAAATCGCCTGTTTTTTGCGTACAGGGAATAATTGCCCGAGAAGGAGTTGATGAACAACGCCATTGGGGGATTTTCTTCCGCGGGGAATTAGCTGGTCCAATCTGTAAAATTTAATGGAAAAGTAGTTGGCACTATGGTAGAATAAAAATGATTTCAGTAAAAAAGTGACATTTTTTGAAAGGAGCGACCTATGAATCAGAAATGTCTTCAGGAAAAGCAGCTTGTCTGGGGAAGCGAAGAGTATAATACCCAGCTGCTTTATTTTACCAGTTCCTCTCTGTCCGCAGATGACAGAAAAATATATATGATTTGCGACAGTCAGGGAAGCCCTAACGTGATAGTAAAAAATCTGGAAACCGGGGAAGTCCGGCAGTTATCTCAAAATACGGAAGGTTGTCTGAAGTCCTATGTATATTTTAACGGGAATCCGGAAAAGGGGCTGGGGAAAGCCAGCGTATGTCTGGATGTGGAAAGGGACATCGTATATTACATTCAGGGAAATGACATTTGTAAGGTCGGACCGGACGGGCAGATTCACATTTTGAACCAGATTCCCTCCGGCCAGATCACCGCCTTCACCCATGTAAGCCGGGATGGAAAGTATCTGTGTATCCCCACCACAGACGGCAGATGTCTCGACTATGATCCGGAGACGGAAGGATATGGTCTGGACCAGCGCCCGGTCTATGACATTGACGGAAGAGTACAGGAGGAGCATCTGAATTCTTATCTTCATGTCTATGATACGCACACCGGAGAGGAGCTGAAACGGGTGGTGGTTCCGGACTGCTGGATTACCCATGTGCAGTTTCACCCAAAGGATCCGGAAAAGATTATGTACAACCACGAATGGGCCAGCTTTGATTGCGGAATCAGAAGAATGTGGCTTTATGACGGCAAAAATCATATCCGCCTGCGCACGCCTTCCGGGGAGAGAAGCGGGGAGGACTGGGTCTGCCATGAAATGTGGAGTGACGACGGCAACTATGTGATTTATCACGGCGCCCTGGCGAACGGACCTGCCTTTGTGGGAAGACTGGATATCCGAAGCATGGAGTACAGTGAAATCCCGCTCCCTTTGGAATACAATGCGTACGGACATTTCACCATGGATCACGCAGGCCACCTGGTATGCGACGGGTATTTCAAATTCCCGGATGAAGTCAAAAAAGTCAGGGAAAATTCTACAGATAACGGACCGGACCCCCATAAAAAGGATGGGGAGTACATATCCGTGCAGGAAGTGGACTGGGAGAAAAAGGAGATTACCTGGATTCCGCTTTGCAGACATGAGTCCGACTGGCTTGGACAGGATGCTCATCCCCATGCCATATATAACCATAAGGGAGACAAGGTGTATTTTTCTTCCAGGAACACGGCAAAGGTGAAGGTTTACTGTGTGGACGTGAAAAAGTAGCGACAGTATAGTGAACAATGTTCTACAGCACTGTTACAAAAGTGGATGGAGCTGATTGGAGCAAAATAAGGAGGCTGGCATGAAAAGCATAAAAAATCAAGTATGGAATTTTAACGGCGAAATTGATCTGGAAGAGTGCGCACCGGGGGTGAAACGCAGGATTCTGGCATACACAGATGAGCTGATGTGTGTGGAGAATCATTTTGAAAAAGGGGCGGTAGGGGCGCTGCATCAGCATCCTCATACCCAGATTACCTATGTGGTTTCCGGCAGATTTGAGTTTGAAATCGGAGGAGTGAAAAAGGTTGTGGAACCTGGGGACAGCATGTTGAAAAAAGATTCCATACAGCATGGCTGTGTCTGCCTGGAAGAAGGGATTCTGCTGGACATCTTTTCTCCTATGCGGAAGGAATTCGTAGGAGAGTGATCGTGCTGTCGGGAAGCCGGGCGTGGAACAGGCGAAGCCTTTGCTTAGTAGTAACAGCTGACAAATCCGGGGGCAGTCATGTGCCGGTTTAAATTTGGATACCAGCATTCAAAAAGAATCCGGGTTCTCAGTCAGGGCTGAGTCGGATTCTTTTTCTTTGTCTGCGAGGAGGGTACAGAAATGAAAAAAGAGAGATGTGCGGATGCAAATGCGATTACCAGAGATTATTTCGACAGCCTGCTTCTGGAGCAGCGGCTGATGGGGGCGGGTAAGCCGGATACTTCGGTAACAATATTCGGCAGGCAGTTTTCCACGCCGGTTATGACGGCTGCGTTGTCCCATCTGGGCACGTTCCACCCGGATATGGAGAGCCCCATGGAGGCTTATGCAAAGGCAGCGGTGTTGGCGGATACCCTGCACTGGATTGGTATGGCGGAGGAAGAGGAGTTCGACGCCGTTATGGATACCGGAGCCGGGACCGTGCGTGTAGTGAAGCCTTATGCAGATGAGCAGAAGATAGAACGGCAGCTGCGGCGGGCTGAGGAGCGGGGAGCAGCTGCCGTGGGAATGGACATTGACCATATTTTTTCCGCACATGGAGAGCATGACATTGTCATGGGGGAAGAGATGTCGGTGAAGAGTCCGGACAGGATGAGAGAGTATGTGCATATGACCACTCTTCCCTTTGTGGTGAAAGGGGTGCTCAGCCCAAGGGACGCTTATGCCTGTGCTGAAATCGGTGCGGCAGGGATTGTGGTTTCCCATCATGCGGGACGGATGGACTATGCGGTTCCGCCACTGATGGTACTGCCGGATATCCGGAAAGAAGTGGGAGACAAAATGCCTGTTTTTGTGGATTGTGGAATCCTTTCCGGTATGGATGCCTATAAAGCGCTTGCACTCGGGGCCACGGCAGTCAGCGTGGGCAAGCATCTGATCCCCTATATCCGCAGCGGCGGTGCGGAGGCAGTGGCGGACAGAATACGGGAGATGACGGCGGAATTGAAGGGGGTCATGGCATTTACCGGGGTGCGGGATATGGCCGGCTTTGACAGCTCTGTCCTTCATCTCAGAACCTTTGGGTAATAGTCTGGTAACAATTGACTTTATGTAGTTTCACTGATATAATATGTTTCACTATCACAGTGAAAGAAGCGGATATGATGAAACTTGATGACAGAAAAGGAATGGAAAGTGTGGGAAATAAATTCCTCCAGCTTCCAAATATTCAGAGATATGAAATAGATCGGAAAACGAAGGATGGAT
Source organism: Lachnospiraceae bacterium (assembly GCA_022797995.1). GTDB lineage: Bacteria > Bacillota > Clostridia > Lachnospirales > Lachnospiraceae > Acetatifactor. Next base: position 1,313 of record JAAWLQ010000078.1, on the reverse strand, counting down.
TCATAGCATCCGTTGAAATGGATGATGGTTTTGAATTTAAAATATATGCTTTTTTAATGCAGCAGATCTATCCTTCGACTGTCATGAAACTGATCGAAAAGAAAAGCAGTGATAAGGGAGTTTGCATTTTAGTATCACCCTATATATCCGACAGAACAGCACAGATATGTAAAGAAAACGGAATGGGGTATTTTGACTATGCCGGAAACTGCTGGTTTGTGGGACATTCTATTTATCTGCATGAAAAGGGAAATAAGAATCCACAACCAAAGCAGTGCGATGCAGTTTCCATATTTGAGAGGTCATCTGTGGTTTCCACACTTATTTTGCGGGAATTTTTCATAGATGTAAACAGGGTGTGGAAGTTAAAGCATCTATCGGAAAAGATTGGTTGTAGCATCGGCCAGGTATCCAAAGTAATGACTTTTCTGATAAGGAATGCCTGGGCAGTAAAAAAGGCAGAGGGATATGCCATATTAGAGCCGGGCTCTGTTTTAAGGGAGTGGAGTAAAATTTATGGTAAGAAAGAGGTATTGTCATATCCCTGTTACAGCCTGGATAATCTTTCTGTTTTGGAAGGAAAACTGCGGAAGTTAAAACAGGATATGGGAATAGAAAGTTATCTTACGGGGCTGTCTGGTGGAGTACGGTATACACCGGTGGTCCGTTATAATAAAATACATGTATATATAGCACCAGAGGATATACGGGAGGCAATTGACTACCTGGAACTAAAAGAGGTTGACAGCGGTGCAAATGTGATTATTTTCCCTTTGGAGAATGATTCTTATATAAAGGATTGGCGGATTATTGAAGGGGATATGGTAGTATCGCCATTACAAATCTATCTGGACAGCATGCAGCTAAAAGGACGGGGAGAAGAAATGGCGGAAGCTGTTCTGAATAAGGAGATTATTAAGTGATAAGAGATGAGGATTTAAAAAGCAGCATTGATTATTCAGAGGGACAAAAAGAAGCGGCTCACAGGATACTGGTAGAATTGGTGAATATTTTTGAAGAGTATGAAGATGATATCCGGATTGTAGGAGGCTGGGTTCCTGATTTAATGTTTCCCGGAGAAGGACATATAGGCAGTGTGGATGTCGATGTTTTAATCAATCATTTGACTTTGCAGGATGAAGGCTATCGAAATATGGCAAGAATTTTACAGAGTAGCGGCTACAGAGAGCATCCGGATAAATATTTTTCATTTATAAAAACAGTGGAGATAGAAGGAATTTCATATGATGTAGATGTTGATATTCTGGCAGGAATGTATGGAGGAACTCAACCGAAGAGAAGAAGCCAGCATG